>CAYOLM010000006.1:2014-5327 GCA_964404785.1 uncultured Mizugakiibacter sp. | reverse complement strand
TGCCGGAACGTATGCAAGGTGAATGCCGAGCCGATTTGCTTGCGAAAGACCTGCGTCAACTGTTGTGTGACCCCGCCACTGCTGCAGCCCAGCGAAAAGTGTTTCCCAGGCTTCACCAAGCCTTGCACGCCGCGCATGGACTACGTGCCGCTGAAGCCGCAGCGCTGGCACTAGCTGAGCTCCTGCCGGCTCATGCAGACCTTTGAGCAACCGGGGTTAACGCCCACTGCCAGTAGCGACCCATTGCTAATCGCTGGTGTCGATGAAGCAGGTCGGGGACCGCTGGCCGGTCCTGTGGCCGTGGCCGCAGTCATTCTCGACCCACACCGTCCTATTCATGGTTTGGATGATTCCAAGCGACTGACCCCACGGCGGCGCGAACAATTGTTTGCTTGCATCATCGAACGAGCTGTGGCCTGGCATATCGAGCATGTTGGCGTCGCTGAAATTGACCACCTTAATATTCTCCACGCGACCCTCACCGGGATGCGCCGAGCCTTGGAAGCACTTCGTCCCCACCCACTGCTGGCCCTCATCGACGGCAATCGGCTACCCCCGGATCTGCCTTGTCCGGCCCGGGCCATTATTGGGGGCGATCGCAGCAAAGCAGCCATTTCTGCCGCCTCAATTCTTGCCAAAGTTAGTCGTGATCGCTATATGCAGGTGTTGGATCGCCGTTATCCCGGTTATGATTTCTCCAGGCACAAGGGCTACCCGACACGCGCCCATATCGTGGCCTTGCAGTGCCTCGGACCCTGTCCGGAACATCGACGCAGTTTTGCCCCGGTCAGGGCAGCGCAAAAAGCGCTCGATTCGCTATGAAAATGAGTGCCATGGGAATCCGAATTCTTCCACAATGCTCATTCTAAAAGCTTGCTGTTTACCTTAAATCCATCATGTTTCTGACCTGTTCATGCCCAGCCTCGCTACAATCGCCCCTGGCCCAATAGACACCATGTTTTGAAGAATATTTCACCACAATCTGCAATACCCATGGGGTTTATTCATCTTCACGTCCATAGCGAATACTCGCTGGTGGACTCGATCATCCGCATTCCCAGCAAACCGGAATACGTGAATCCGACACATGCCACGCATCCCAACCTGCTCAGTCGGGCTTTGCAGCTGGGCATGCCGGCCTTGGCATTGACTGACGAATGCAACCTCTTTGCGATGGTGAAGTTCTATCGTGCTGCTATGCACATCGGCATCAAGCCGATCATCGGCTGTGATCTGTGGGTGCAAAGTCCCACTGCAAAGAGACCCCACCGACTGACTCTGTTGTGCCAGCACCACGACGGCTACCTGAACCTGAGCCGCCTGGTCACACGAGCCTGGCAGGAAGGCCAGAGCAATGGCCTGGCCATCATCCAGGAAGCCTGGCTCGGCACCGCTGCACATGGTCTAATCGCCCTATTCGGCCCTTCCGGAGCTCCAGCAGCAAAGCTGCACAGCCATAACGAAGACGCCGCAGAACAAGTGCTTGATCGTTACCGACACTGGTTTCCCGAACGCTTGTATCTGGAACTGACGCGTACCGGGCGAGGTCAGGAGACGCTCTGGAATGAAGCCTCGTTGGTACTGGCCGATCGACTCGATCTGCCAATCGTGGCCAGCAACGACGTTCGCTTTCTCGAACAAGACGACTTCGATGCTCATGAAGCCCGGGTCTGTATCCATCAGGGGCGGATCCTCCAGGATCCCAGACGACCCCGAGAATACAGTCGTGAACAATATCTGAAGAGTGCCGAGGCGATGGCCCAAGCCTTCGAGGACCTGCCGCAGGCGCTTGCAAACAGTATCGAACTGGCCAAGCGCTGCAATCTTGAAATGTCCTTCGGAACCTACTATTTACCGGCCTTTCCGGTACCACCAGAAAAGACCCTCAAGGAATATATTGCCGACGAGGCCCGGACAGGTTTGCTTAACCGCCTGGCTGGCTATCATGGGTCACCACCCAGACCGACGGAAATTTACCAAGCCCGACTCAAACAAGAGTTGGAAGTTATTACCGATATGGGTTTTCCCGGATATTTTCTGATTGTGGCCGATTTCATCAACTGGGCCAAGCGTCATGCTATCCCCGTCGGCCCTGGTCGAGGTTCAGGTGCCGGCTCACTTGTCGCATGGTCTTTGGGTATTACCGACCTGGATCCGATTCCTTATGATCTACTATTCGAGAGATTCCTAAATCCAGATCGGGTTTCCATGCCAGATTTCGATATCGATTTCTGTATGGATCGACGCGATGAAGTCATCGACTATGTCGCGCAGCAATACGGCCGCGATCATGTCAGTCAGATCATCACCTTCGGCACCATGGCAGCCAAGGCGGTGATTCGCGATGCCGGACGGGTGCTTGGGCATCCTTACGGGTTTGTCGATGGGGTGGCGAAATTGATTCCGAATGTTCTGGGAATCCATCTTGCCGATGCTCTCGGTGAAACTGAGAAAGCCAGCAAAAATTCCCACATGGTTTCCTCGGAACTCATCCAGCGGGTACGTACCGAGGACGAGGTTCGTGAATTGCTGGAGCTTGGCCGCAAGCTTGAGGATCTTGCCCGCAATGCCGGCAAGCATGCCGGTGGGGTGGTCATCGCCCCAAGCCCACTGACCGATTTTGCCCCCCTGTATTGCGAACCGGGTGGTACCGGCGTAGTCACCCAGTTTGATAAGAACGACGTTGAAACTGTCGGCCTGGTGAAGTTTGATTTCCTAGGCTTGCGTACCCTCACTATCCTTGATTGGGCTGTCAAAGCCATTAATCAACGGCGCTTACTTGGCGACGATAAGCCCCTTGATCTGGCCACCCTGCCACGTAATGATCCGGCCACCTACGCCCTGTTCGCCCGCGGCGATACGGGAGCTGTATTCCAATTCGAATCTCGCGGCATGCGCGAGTTACTACGTCGCGCCACACCCGATCGTTTCGAAGATATCATTGCCCTAGCGGCCCTGTTTCGTCCCGGGCCACTGGGATCCGGCATGGACAGGGACTGGGTGGATCGCAAACATGGCCAGGCTGAAGTCAGCTACCCGCACCCTTTACTCGAACCGGTCCTGGCATCGACCTATGGGGTCATCGTCTATCAGGAGCAGGTGATGCAGATCGCTCAGGTCCTGGCTGGATACTCTCTGGGATCGGCCGATTTGCTACGTCGCGCCATGGGCAAGAAAAACAAGGCTGAAATGGCCAAGCAGCGTGCCATGTTTCAGCAAGGTGCAGAACAACGTGGTGTCGATGCTGCGGTGGCCAGCTCAATCTTTGATCTGATGGAGAAATTTGCCGAATATGGCTTCAATAAATCACATT
>CAYOLM010000006.1:0-1914 GCA_964404785.1 uncultured Mizugakiibacter sp. | reverse complement strand
TCAATCTTTGATCTGATGGAGAAATTTGCCGAATATGGCTTCAATAAATCACATTCGGCTGCCTATGCACTGATTGCCTACCAAACCGCCTGGCTAAAGGTTCACTATCCCGCTGAATTCATGGCTGCAACCCTGTCTGCGGATATGGAGAAATCTGACAGGATCATGACCTTGCTCAACGAAACCCGAAGCCTGCAGCTGGAAATCCTACCCCCGGATATCAACACCTCGAACTATATGTTCGAGGCTGTCGAAGGGAAAGCCGTACGCTATGGCCTAGGCGCAATCAAAGGCGTGGGGCGTAGCGTGTGCGAAGCCATTTCCACAGCCCGCAATGCAGCCGGTCACTTTGCTGACCTTACCGATTTTTGTTGTCGCATCGAACCAGGAAAACTCAACAAACGTGTACTGGAGGCACTGATTCAATCCGGGGCAATGGATTCCTTGGGTTCCGGTCGAGCCACCTTTTTTGCACAGGTTTCCAAAGCAATGCGGCTTGCGGAGCAGCACTTCCGCGACCAGGCCGCTGGCCAGGTCGACATCTTTGGTGCTGGCAATGACCAGAATCCACGGCCGGAATTATCTCTTCCCCAGATCCCGGCATGGGATCTGGAACAACGGCTGGCCGGAGAACGAACTGCACTGGGCTTTTATTTTTCCGGACACCCCACTCAAACCTGGCAAAGCCTGTTCGATCAGCTCATCCCTTGCCGAATTGGGGAGATTGAAAAAACTTGGACACCCCCAGCCATCCGCAACGGGCGCATGCCCGAGACCCCATGGTCCATTGCCGGGCAGATTGTCGAGATACGACAACGACGTAATGATCTCGCCATAGTCACCATCGAAGATGCGACCGGGTCAATCGAAACTGTGTTTCGCCAAGAGGTCTTGCAGACTTATACAACGTTACTGGTTCGGGATGAATTTGTGCTACTTGAAGGCGGTCTGCGAATGAGTGATTTCGGTCTAGGCCTGCAAGCGAAGCGCATGCATACATTGGCCCAGACCTGCGAGCAAATGGGGTGTTTACTACGTATCGAACTCGATGCAGCCCCTGACCCGGATCTGCCGAAACGTCTGGCCGAAATTCTGACACCTTATCGATCCGGATCGGCACAGGTTGTACTCAGCGGTTATCAGAATCGATACGCCAAAGCCGACTTGGAGCTTGATACGAGCTGGAACCTGAGCGTACACCCAAACCTGATACGTGATCTCGCCCGTTTACCAGGTGTCCAGCATGTCGAACTGCGCCTGGCCCGACCCACTGCATGATGCAACCGCTATACTTCGCCCTGGTCCTGTCGAACATCCGAGAATGAACCCGAACTTCCTCGATTTTGAACAGCCCATCGCCGAGCTTCAGTCGAAGATCCAGGCCTTACGTGATGCAGGAAAAGATCAGGCTATCGATATGGATGACGACATCACCCACCTGGAAGATAAGATCAAGGCCCGCACTGCGGACATCTTCAACCACCTGAGCTCCTGGCAGGTCTGTCAGTTGGCCCGCCACCCCGGACGTCCCTATACCCTCGATTATCTCGGCGTCATTTGCGACGAGTTTCACGAGCTGGCTGGTGACCGGGCTTTTGCCGACGATGCGGCCATTGTCGGAGGGCTGGCTCGCCTGGCTGGAGATGCGGTGATGGTCATTGGTCATCAGAAAGGCCGCGACACCAAGAGCAAGGTCCGGCGCAACTTCGGTATGCCCCGCCCCGAAGGCTACCGTAAAGCGCTACGACTGATGAAAATGGCGGAACGCTTCGAGCTTCCCATACTGACCTTCATCGATACCCCAGGTGCCTACCCTGGAGTAGGTGCCGAGGAACGTGGCCAAAGTGAGGCCATTGCCCGCAACCTGCTGGAAATGTCCATACTCAAGGTACCGATCCTGTGCACGGTGATCGG
>CAYOLM010000005.1:0-21417 GCA_964404785.1 uncultured Mizugakiibacter sp. | reverse complement strand
TTTGCTCTGCTGGGAGTAGGGCTGGAGGCGGAGGTATGCGCGCAGGCCAGCGGCACCCATAGCGGAAGCGCGAGCAGCAGGGGGAGTAACCGTGGGCGTAGCGATATGGCCACCATTGGGACCCGCTACAAGCCTGCTACGTGAACCGATGGCGGTGTCGTGTGCTGCTTCGATCCTCGCCTATCTACTGGATATGTCGCCTTGCTCACTCCGTAGCTCCTGGCACTCGGCCTGCTCATGATGGTTTATGAAGATCCCCAGTATGGATGCGCGACGTGGTCTTCGCGAGGAGTGCGAGGGCTACGCTGCTACAATTCGCATCCTGTCTTTCTTCGTTCGAGGCTTGCATGGCCGTTGCCGCGACGCTACTGGACCGCGAGTACACCTTGGACCATAAATATACGCGCCAGCAAGGCCGGATTTATCTTTCCGGCATTCAGGCACTGGTTCGTTTGCCCTTGTTGCAGGCCGCCCGGGATCGGGCAGCGGGCTTGAATACGGCCGGTTTCGTATCCGGTTATCGAGGTTCACCGTTGGGCGGTCTGGATCTGGAGTTGTGGCGCGCTCACGAGCACCTGGCTGCGGCAGGTGTCCAATTCAAGCCAGGACTGAACGAGGATCTGGCGGCAACCATGGTTTGGGGCAGCCAACAGCTTGGCCTGTTTCCGGGCGCCCGCCACGATGGCGTGTTTGCCCTGTGGTACGGCAAGGGTCCGGGTGTTGATCGCAGCGGCGATGTGTTCAAGCACGCCAATGCGGCGGGCACCTCGCCTCATGGCGGGGTGTTGGTACTGGCCGGGGATGATCACGCTTGCCGTAGCTCGACTTTGCCGCATGGCTCCGAACTGGAGTTTGTCTCGGCGATGATGCCGATACTGAATCCGGCTGGGGTGCAGGAGATCCTTGATTTTGGTCTGATCGGTTGGGCTATGAGCCGCTGGACCGGGCGCTGGATCGGCTTCAAAACGATTGCCGAGACGGTGGAGTCGTCCGCTTCGGTCGAACTGGCCAGTGGACCGCAAATTGTATTGCCCGAGGATTTTGAGCTGCCACCGGGCGGTTTCAATATCCGTTGGCCTGACCCTCCTCTGGATCAGGAAGCCCGCCTGCACCAATGGCTGGTACCGGCCACCCACGCATTTGCCCGCGCCAACGGACTCGATCGGGTGACCATGACTGCACCGCGTCCCCGGCTGGGTATTGTCACCACCGGCAAGAGCTATCTGGATGTCCTGCAGGCCATGGAGTTTCTGGGTATCGACGCGGCCATGGCTGCCGCCGTAGGTCTGACTGTGTACAAGGTCGGCATGGTCTGGCCGCTGGAGCCCGAGGGTTTGCTGGCCTTCTGTCGCGGTTTGCAAGAGGTGCTGGTGATCGAGGAGAAGCGTGCTTTTCTTGAGAGTCAGATCAAGGAGATTCTCTATGATTTACCCGAGCGACCGCGGGTGCTCGGCAAGCACGATGAGCAGGGCAGGCTGATTTTACCTTCGACCGCTGAGCTGACCCCGGCGCAGATAGCCAAGGTACTGGCCGGGCGTATCGGTCGCTTTCACCGCTCGGAGAGTATTGAACGGTGTCTGGCTTTCATCACCGAGAAAGAAAGTGAACTGGCCTTGCCCAGGGCAGAGTTTCCGCGCGCGGCACATTACTGCGCTGGCTGTCCGCACAATACCTCCACTGCGGTGCCGGAGGGATCGCGGGCGATGGCGGGTATCGGCTGTCACTATATGGTGACCTGGATGGATCGGCGTACCGAAACGTTCACCCACATGGGGGGCGAGGGTGTGACCTGGTGTGGGCAGGCACCCTTCACCGACACCGCGCATGTGTTCCAGAATCTGGGTGATGGCACCTATTTCCATTCCGGTTCGCTGGCGATCCGTCAGTCCATTGCGGCGGGTAGCCACATCACCTACAAAATCCTTTATAACGATGCGGTGGCCATGACCGGCGGGCAGCCGCTGGAAGGACATCAGGGGGTAACGGATATCGCTGCTCAGGTTCGGGCCGAAGGTGTACGGACCATCGTGGTAATGAGCGATAACATCGGCAAATGGGAACGGGTACGTAGGCATTTTCCTGAGGGCACTCGTTTTGCCTCGCGCCACAAGCTGCAGGTGATACAAAAAGAATTGCGTGAGGTCAAGGGTGTCAGTGTGCTGATCTATGAGCAGACCTGCGCTGCGGAGAAGCGGCGTCGGCGCAAGCGGGGAAAGCTGGCTGATCCACTCAAGCGAGTATTTATCAATTCACTGGTTTGTGAAGGCTGCGGCGATTGCAGTGCCAAGTCATTTTGCGTGGCGGTGATACCCAGGGCCACCGAGTTCGGTCGTAAGCGCAGCATCGATCAGTCCTCCTGCAACAAGGATTATCGCTGTATCGAGGGTTTCTGTCCGAGCTTCGTCACGGTTCACGGAGGTCGCCCCAGAAAACGCCAGAGCGTATCCCCGGTTGATTTCGGAAGCTTGCCCGAGCCGGTTCTTGATGCGCTGGAGCGGCCCTGGAATATCCTCGTTACCGGTATCGGTGGTACCGGGGTGGTCACCATTGGCGCACTGCTCGGCATGGCCGCACATCTCGAAGGCAGGGGGGGCACGGTACTCGATCAGACCGGTCTGGCGCAGAAGGGCGGTGCGGTCACCACCCACGTACGTATTGCCCGCCAACCCGACGCTATCCATGCGGTGCGCATCGCCGCTGGTGAGGCCGATCTGGTGCTCGGTTGCGACATGGTAGTGGTCAACGACTACTGGTCGCTGTCAAAAATCCGCAGCAATCGCAGCCATGTGCTACTGAACACTCATCAAGTCATGCCCGGCACCTTCGTCCAGCAGCCTGATCTGCAGTTTCCCGCCCGGCAGATTATTGCAGCCGTGCGGTTGGCGCTGGGTGGGCAGAACCCCGACCAAGTCGAAGCGACCGAGCTGGCGATTGCGCTACTCGGCGATGCCATCGGTGCCAACCTGTTCATGCTCGGCTATGCCTGGCAACGCGGCTGGATCCCGCTTCAGCTTGCTTCGTTGCGGCGGGCCATCGAACTCAATGGGGTCGCGGTGGCTATGAACCAGCAGGCCCTACAGTGGGGACGCTTGGCGGCGCACGACCCGCAAGCTGTGCATCGTGCCGCTCACCCTGATGCGCAGGCCGGAACCGGGGTTACCGAATTCGACGACAGCCATCTCAGTCCTACCTTGCACGATATCATCGGGCGCCGGGTTGCGTTCCTCACCGCTTACCAGAACCCGACCTACGCTGGCCGTTATCAGCAGTTGGTTGAACGGGTTCGGAGCGTCGAGCAGAAGACAGTACCCGGTGCCACGGCACTTACCGAAGCGGTGGCACGTTATGCCTTCAAGCTGATGGCCTATAAGGACGAATACGAAGTTGCCCGGCTGTATACCTCAGGGGCGTTCGAGCGGCAGTTGCGCGAGCAGTTCGAAGGGGACATACGTCTGGAGTTCCATCTGGCCCCGCCACTGCTAGCCAGGAAAGATTCCCAGGGCCGCTTGCAGAAACGCAGCTTTGGCCCCTGGATGATGCAGGCTTTTCGGCTCTTGGCGCGGCTACGATTTCTACGCGGTACCGCTTTCGATGTCTTTGGTTATAGCGCCGAACGCCGTGCTGATCAGCGCTTGATCAGGCAGTATCAGGAAATCGTGCAGACCTTGTTGGGCCTCTTGCAGCCCGATAATCACATGCTTGCCGTGACGATTGCCAGTGTGCCGGAGCAAATGCGTGGTTACGGCCACATCAAGGCCGCCAACCTCGCCGCAGCGCAGCGCGTGTGGCGGCAATTGCTGGCAAGCTACCATGCCCCGCTTACCCAGGATCAGGCGGCCTGAGCGTGGTGCTTCGGGGCGATGCTATCCGCGTCCAGTCATTAGGTCGAGTATCTATGAGTCATCACGGGCCAACTGCAAGAGAGCGGGTCTGATGGCGGCCCGGTTGACGGTATTGATGGTGCTTGCCGATAGTGGCCCTGGGGTGATCGAATGCGTCGAGCGGGTCCTCGCGGTTCCCTGGGTGGATGAATTGTTGGTACTCGATAATGCCTCAAGCGATGGGATGCCCGCTGCGTTGCTGCAGCACTATGCCGGCGATGCGCGGTTGCGAGTTCGAGCCATGGGTACGAATCTGGGCTTTGGCGCGGCCATGAATCGCGGTGCGACCATGACTGCCGGCGATACCCTGCTGTTGCTCAACCCCGATTGCCTGCCCACTGCGACCGATCTTGGGCATTTATATCAGTCCCTCGCTGACGATTCCCGTATCGGGCTGGTAGGTGCACTCATTGGTGATAGCGCAGGTCGGCTTGATCCGGCCTCCCGGCGGCGTGATCCCACTTTGTGGCGGGTGCTGTGCAGCATGCTGGGCTTATATCGATTGGAACGCCGTTGGCCCGTTTTTAGCGGGGTCAACGTACTGGGTAGAGCGGCTCCCGGCCAGTCGGATGTGGACGCAGTTTCAGGGGCTTTGATGCTGGTGTCACGGGCCGCATTCGTAGCAGTAAGAGGCTTCGATGAAGGCTACTTTCTGCACTTTGAGGATCTTGATCTGTGCCGCCGTCTGCGCCAAGCTGGCTGGCGGATCGTCCTTGATGGTGAAGTCTGGGTCGTACATGGCAAGGGTGGCTCTTCCCAACATCGTCCCGTGTTCGTCACTTGGCACAAGTACCGTGGTCTGCTGCGTTACCTGCAGCAGCACGATCCAGTGGCTCGTCGCTGGCCGCAACGCGGGTTATTACTGACCCTGGTCTGGGGTCATTTCCTGTTGCATTTGCCGATATTATTCCTGCGTGGGCGGCTTGCCCGTGACGGATCCCTTGCACATGAGGTGTAATAGATGAGCTGGATCAAGACCATAAGTTACGCTCAGGCCAACGGAAAATTAAAGAAACTCTATGAACGGGTTTCCGGGCCGGATAATAAAGTCGACAATATTATGATGGCGCATAGTCTGCGGCCGCATACCATGGAAGGTCATATGGCCTTGTATAAAAATGTGCTGCATCATAATGCCAATCAGCTAGCCACCCATCAGCTTGAAGCATTGGGTGTGTATGTCAGCATGTTGAATCAGTGCAGTTATTGTGTGGAGCACCATTACCGGGGGTATAAACGCTTACTGAAAGATGATGGGCGCGCTTTGTTGGTTCGTAAGGCCTTGCAGTCAGATAACATAGAAAGTGTGTTTAGCAAGGATGCTGCCACATTGTTCCATTATGCCAATAAACTTACCTTGAAGCCTGACTCAGTCACCGAGGGTGATTTGCAAGCGATGCGTAGTGCCGGCTATGACGATGGTATTATCCTTGAAGTGAACCAAGTGGTTGCCTATTTTAATTATGCCAATCGAACAGTGTTGGGCTTGGGGGTGACGATTGCAGGTGACGTGATGGGGCTATCCCCGGATGATAGCGATGATCCCGATAGCTGGGGCCATACTTGAGGGGGCCTCAATAAACCTGCTGTGTAGCCCAATTGCTGTGTTGTGCCTGCACTCACTTACAAGCTATCTATCTGACAATCCAAGATAATTTACTCAAAAATACCTGGCTCTTGTACTACTGGCTACGGTTTTTCGAGGTGTTTGCAGGTGAATATCGCTGAGACCGGTTGGTTTATTTGCAGGCACTAAAAAACGGACCGCATGCAGCGGTCCGTTGGAAGATGCAGAGACAGCAATATTGTCGACTTATTTAAGCCCGGCGTCCTGGCGCAGTGTTGCTGCGAGATCGGTCTTTTCCCAGGAGAAGGCGGTGGCTTTTACCCGTTCGCCATTACCGCGCTGGTACTCAAACTCGTGGGGGCTACGGCCGAAGTGCCCATAGGCTGCCGTGGCCTGGTAGAGAGGGTGGATCAGGTCCAGCATCTTGATGATACTCCAGGGCCGCAGGTCAAAATGGGTGCCGACCAGTTTTTCAATCTCAGCGTCATCGATCTTGCCGGTACCGAAGGTTTCGATGCTGATGGAGGTCGGCTGAGCCACCCCGATCGCGTAGGAGAGCTGGATTTCGCAGCGGTCGGCAAGCCCGCCGGCAACGATGTTCTTGGCCACATAACGGGCGGCGTAAGCTGCTGAACGGTCAACTTTGGAGGGATCCTTGCCTGAGAATGCGCCACCACCGTGGCGGGCCATACCGCCGTAGGTGTCAACGATAATCTTGCGTCCGGTCAGACCGCAATCACCGACTGGGCCGCCGATGACGAAGCGCCCGGTCGGGTTGATCAGATAATGGGTCTCGGCATCGATCCACTCGCTGGGCAATACCGGCTTGATAATCTCCTCGATAACCCCGTCCTTGAGCGTGGCATGGTCCACACCGCCGTCATGCTGGGTGGAAAGCACCACGGTCTCGATCCCCACCGGTTGGCCATCGTTGTAACGAAAGGTGACCTGGCTCTTGGCGTCAGGACGCAACCACGGTAACGCTCCAGAGCGACGGACTTCAGCCTGGCGCTGCATCAGCTTGTGGGCGTAGGTAATAGGGGCCGGCATCAGTTCGTCGGTTTCATTGGAAGCATAGCCAAACATCAGCCCCTGGTCGCCGGCTCCCTGGTGTTCGGCGACTTCGCGGTCAACCCCCTGGGCGATGTCTGAGGACTGTTTGCCGATGATATTGAGCACACCACAGGTGGCCCCGTCGAAACCCACGTCCGAACTGGTGTAGCCGATGTCAACGATGACTTTGCGTACCAGTTCTTCCAGCTCAATCCAGGAATTGGTGCTGACTTCGCCGGCGACGATGGCTACCCCGGTCTTGATCATGGTCTCGCAGGCGACGTGCGCACGGCGGTCCTGGATGAGCAGGGCGTCGAGCACAGCATCGGAAATCTGGTCGGCAACCTTGTCTGGGTGGCCCTCGGAAACCGACTCGGAAGTAAACAGGTAGCGGCTCATCGTGGCATATATCCTTTGTTGCGGATAGAGAGATAAAGCAGCGGCAAATAATACACCCACCGCCTCGTTTTTGCAGGCAGTGTGCCATCGCCAAGGTGCTTGCTGCAGAACCAAACCGGAACCGCGTACACTGTATTGACCGTTGTTATTGCAAGGAGTCTCACATGAGTCTGACTACCACACCCGAATCGGAAATGGGCCTCGCGGCCGCGGATTTTCGGCTTCCTGGTACCGACGGCCAACAGTACAGCCGGGACGCAGTTCGCGGGCCCCACGGTTTACTGCTGATGTTCATCTGTAATCATTGCCCTTATGTGCAGGCGATCCGCAAGCGCCTGGTGACCGATTGCCGTGATTTGCTTGCAGCGGGCATCGGTGTGGCTGCGATCAACAGCAATGATGCCGAGGCCTACCCGGAAGATTCCTTTGCCCGCATGGTAGACACGGCCAAGGATTGGGATTTGCCGTTTCCCTACCTGCACGACGCCAGCCAGCAGGTTGCTCGGGCCTATGGTGCGGTCTGCACGCCAGACTTTTTCGGTTATGACAAAGCGTTACTATTGCGCTATCGTGGCCGTCTCGATGCCGCTCATATGGGCGAACGCGAACCGGGTATGCCCAGAGAATTGGTTGAAGCGATGCAGGAGGTGGCCCGTAGCGGCCACGCTGGCATCACCCAGGTGCCAAGTATGGGCTGTTCGATCAAATGGAAGGACTGAGCAATCTGCAGGTACCTCGATAAACCGCTTGCACGGGTCCATGCTCGGGTTGCGTTTTCACCCCCACTCCTTCCAGTTATTCCCGCGCGGGCGGGAGTCCACCCGGTACGGAACACGTTTTGGTCCCTTCGGACGGTATTGCCAGCAGGTGGATCCCGGGTCTACGCCCTGGATGACAAACCTTATTGTCATTCCCGCGCGGGCGGAAATCCAGTGAATAAAGCCATGGACACGCAGTGGGTAGGTGATCTTGATCCGGCTGCATACCGGTATTGAAGATCAGAGCATCTCGCAGCGGTTGCGACCGTTATCTTTGGCTTGGTATAGCGCGTGGTCGGCACGATCGAAGATGCTGGCCGGAGTGTCGTCAGCACGTAGCTGGGTCACACCACACGAAACGGTTATGTGTACGGGTTTTTCCTGGCATCGAAAGCGCAGTTTTTCGATACTGCTGCGCAGTGTTTCGGCTACCTGCAAGCCCGCTTTTGCGGCGGAGGTTCTCAGTACTACGGCAAACTCTTCACCACCATAGCGGGCTAACAGATCCTCAGTGCGTAACCGGGCTCTGAGTTGCTCGGCAACGATACGTAAGGCCCGGTCGCCGGCGGCATGGCCGAATTGGTCGTTGATATTTTTGAAATGGTCAATGTCAAGTATCAACAGATAGGTGTAATAACCCTTGGCTGTAGACCGCTGGCAGACCTGTTCAAGATAATTATCAAAAGCGAGGCGGTTGTTGATGCCGGTCAGCGGGTCGGTAGATGCCAGATGTTGTTCCTGGTGCAGATTGTCTTCCAGGTCACGGGCGGCGCGTTCCAGCTCGTGGATGTGTTGCTTCATCAGGTTGGTGCGGGATTGCCAGGCGCGTTCGCGTAACTCCTCGCGTTCACGAAACGATTGCATATGCGCGGCGATGGCGTGAATCCGTGACTGCACATCTTCCTGCAGGGTCTGCAGGTTTTTGGCCTGCTTAACCTGGGTGCCAAGGGTATTGATGGCATGGCTCAGGTGTTGGTCGAGATCCTTGCGAGCCCCGCTGTCTTCCTGGTGGCTGTCACCCTCCTGGGTCAAATAGCGGTTCAACTCTTCCAGTTGCTTGGAAACCTGGGTCAGCAATCTCTCAGCACCTGCCTTTTGTTCGGTAATCTGTTGGCAGTGACGATTGACTACGCCGGCCAGGGCTTCAGCTTGCTGGATCAGCGTGGCTGGGTCGGAGGTCGCGATGATCGGTTCACGTAATGCCGCCAGTTGCGTGTTGGATATTTTGTCGAGCTGCAATCTTTCAAGTATGGCCAGCAACAGGTCACTAGCTGAAGCTCCATCTGGGAGTTCTGTGGTAGTCGGGGTGGCTGAGGTGGGACTGTCATCAAGCGCACGCACTGCTTCGACCAGATTGCTAAGCAGGGGCTCCAGTACCTTTTCGTCCATGGGGGCACGCGCCAGGGTACGGATGTTGCCAAGTGTCGTATCCAGTTGTGGCATGCGGCCTTCCGCTGCAAAGGTGAGCCGGGCAATGAGGCGGCGTAACAATGCGTCGATACGTGACCAGCTTTCCTCTGCATGCTCGAGCTGTTTGATGGCATCCTGAGTCTGGCTGGCTGTTTGGCGTGATTTCATGGAGGGCAGTTGTTATTTGCTGGTATTGTCATGGTAATTCCCCCGCTTGCTGAAAGCACGCATTGCCGAGTTTTAGATCAGGGTGGTGGTGAACGGTACTTTCGATGGAGCATCGTGAATCAGGCTGCAAAGGGCAGTCTGGCCTGCAGTGAGGCAAAGTAATCACGGGTTAGTCGCCATTGCTCAGCAGAACTTTCGGCACGATTTACCGCTCTACGGAAGCTCGTATTTTCTTCCCGGTTCCTGGCATACCAGCCCAGGTGTTTGCGGGCGATGCGTATCCCCCGGGTGGCACCGTAGAAGCGGTAGAGGGTATCGAGATGTTGGAGCAAGATGCTGCCGACTGCGGCGGGTGTAGGTTCGGGTAGCAACTTGCCGTGGGTGAGAAAATAGTCGATTTCATGGAAAATCCAGGGGCGGCCCTGGGCGGCCCGACCGATCATCAGTGCATCGACAGCGGTATAGCGGAGTATCTCCAGGGCCTTCTCGGGTGAGTCGATATCACCATTGGCGATAACCGGAATCCGTATCGCTGCCTTGACCTCAGCAATGGTGTCGTATTCAGCTCGGCCTTGGTAGTGGTCTGCCCGGGTGCGGCCGTGGATAGCCAGCGCGGCAATCCCGCAATTCTCAGCCAGGCGGGCGATGCGTAGGGCATTACGACGCTGCTGATCCCAGCCGGTACGGATTTTTAGGGTTACCGGTACGTTGACTGCCGCCACCACGGCCTTGAGAATTTGCCCAACTAGGGGTTCGTCTTGCAGCAGGGCCGAGCCGGCCCAGACATTGCAGACTTTCTTGGCCGGACAACCCATATTGATGTCGATGATCTGCGCACCTTGCTGAACATGGTGGCGGGCGGCGGCGGCGAGCTGGGCCGGATCCGCACCGGCAATCTGCACCGCAATGGGTGTGGATTCACCACGCAGATCCATGCGGGTGCGTGATTTTGCCGTGTTCCACAAACGTGGGTTGGCGGTGGTCATTTCCGAGGCGGCAAGGCCGGCTCCCAGGCTTCGGCACAGCATACGAAAGGGCTGGTCGGTTACCCCAGCCATGGGCGCAAGCAGTAGGGGTGGGTTGATGTGGTAGGGGTCGATATACATGGTTTCAGTATAGGGCACCTCAATAAACTTACGGCGCAGCCCGATGGCTGCATGGTGTGCCCGTGCACTCCTTGCCTCTATCCACTGCTCGCGTAGCAACGACCGCACGCTGGATACCGGGTCTTGGTCCGGGAAGATGATAAAAAACACTTGCCCGGTGGGGACTGCCTGGGATCGAATAGGCGGGTCAAGACTCTGCGAAACGGGTGGCGACGTGCACTGCGGTGGGCATGGCCAGCGCAGCCCCCGGAGTTTCACAGGCCAGGGCGGCGCAGCGGTTGGCATGGCGGATCGCTTCACTCAAGGATGATTTGGGAGTCTTGGCGAGTAGGGCGGCCAAGGCACCGGCAAAGGCATCACCCGCTCCGGTACTGTCCAGGGCCCGAACCGGTTCGGCGGCAAGTCGGTAGCGGCGCGGTGGGGTGTTGTCGGCTGCCCCGCCATGTTCGGCGACGAAACAGCCGGCTGCCCCCAGAGTGACGATAACGGTCTCGACGGGCAGTTTGGCAGTGAGGGCGAACAATTCGTCATCGCTCAGTGTGGCGATGGATTTAGCTTCGATGCGGGTATTACCCAGTTGGCTGATGAGCTGGGCGAGTTCGGTTTCATTGGGTGTAAGTATATTGACCAGCCTGAGCAGGCTAGCGTCGATATCGGGATGCACCGGGGCCGGGTCGAGGATGCGCAACAGCTGCTGTGCTGCGGCGAGTTCCAGGGTGGCACGTACCGTGACGAGCGGAATCTCCAGCTGGGTTAGCAGCACTTTGCTACTAGCCAGCACGTCGGCCTGGGCGTATAAAAAGTTGGCAGTGAGGTGTTCGTTGGCGGCCAAATCGACCACGATACGATTCTGCCCCTCAGCATCGATATAAATACCGGCACTACCGGTGGTACCGCCTTTGAGATGTTGCCAGCGGCAATCCAGGCCTTCCTCATGGGCGGCCTTATGGGCGATCCCGGCCAAGGCATCGTCACCTAGAGCAGCGATGAAACATGTCCGCGCGCCCTGACGCATGCTGGCGACGGCCTGGTTGAAGCCCTTGCCTCCTGGGCCACTGCTAAAACTGTGGGCCCGGCAGGTTTCACCCGGTTGCGGCATGTGATCCACATGCCAGGTGTGATCCTGGTTGTAACTGCCGACGACGACGACCTCGAAGTGCAACGGCCTTGCCTGCTACGGATTGCTGAGGGGATCGAGGGTATTGGCCGCTTGCCCTGCTACACCGCGTACATGTTTGTAACGGAACAGTATCGCAAACAGTACCGCGACGACTACGGAGTAGGCCGCGAAGCTCAGCCAGATGCCGTGCCATACCAGGCGACCATCGCCAAGGGTAAAGTAGTGATCGATGAGCAGACCGCTGAGTACGCTGCCAAGTACAGCGCCAAAGCCGTTGGTCATCATCATGAACAGTCCTTGGGCGCTGGCGCGGATCTTGGGGTCGGCCTGGCCTTCGACAAACAGGGACCCGGAAATATTGAAAAAATCAAAAGCCATGCCGTAGACAAGGTTGGAAAGAATGATCATCCACAGCAACCCGGCCGGATTGCCATAGGCGAACAGACCGAAGCGCAGGATCCAGGCTACCATGCTGATCAGCATCACGGTTTTGATACCGAAACGCTTGAGAAAAAATGGGATGGCCAGGATGAACAGGGTTTCCGACATCTGCGAGATCGATAGCACAATATTTGGATAGCGCACCGTGAGCAGGTCTTGGTAGACCGCCAGCTTGGCAAAGCTGTGCAGGAAGGTGTCGCCATAGGCATTGGTCAACTGCAGCGAAGCACCCAGCGCCATAGCAAACAGAAAGAACACCGCCATATTGTAGTTTTTCAATAGTGCGAACGAGCGCAATCCTAGTGCGTCGATCAGTGAGTCATGGTGTACATCGCGGGGCGGGCAGCGCGGCAGGGTGAATGAGTACAGGCCCAGCAGTACGGCCGCGGCCCCTGCCACGTAAAACTGGCTGGCACTCTTTTCGATGTGCAGCAGGCTGATGATCCACATAGCGACGATGAAACCGATGGTTCCCCAGACCCGAATCGGTGGATAGTCTTTCACTATATCTGCACCCTCGTTCTTGAGTGCGTTGTAGGCCACGGTAATCGACAGAGAGATGGTCGGCATGTAAAAGCTCATGTTGAGCAACATTACCCAGAACAGGACCTGGGGACTGTTGACCATCGGCACCACAAACAGCATGCCCGCACCAAGCAGGTGCAGAATGCCGTACAGGCGTTCGGCGTTGATCCACTTGTCGGCGACGATACCCATCAGTGAAGGCATGAACAAAGAGGCGATGCCCATGGTCGAGAACACTGCTCCGAAACCGGTGCCCGACCAGTGCCGGGTCAGAAACCAGTACGCTCCTAGAGTGGTCAGCCATGCTCCCCATACAAAAAACTGCAGAAAGATCATGATGATAAGACGCAGTTTGGTGCTCATAATCGGGAATCCGTATTTTTTCAGAGATACCTATTTCACCAACTGATCGAGTTGGAAGATTGGCATCAGGATGGCCAACACGATGATGAATACCACCAAACCCATGACCACGATCATCAGTGGTTCAAACAAGGCCAGGGCGGTGCCGATAACCGACTGGGTCTCACGTTCCTGCTGTTGGGCAGCACGTTCCAGCATGTCCTCAAGGTTGCCACCGCCTTCGCCACTGGCGATCAGGTAGACCGCCATGGGTGGAAAGTAGCCGCTGCGTTCCAGTGAGCTGGCGATACCGTCCCCTCCGCGAACCCGTTCGGCAACTTCTTGCAGGGCATGGCGCATGGGCAGATTGCCCAGTACTTCAGCAGAGATGCGCAGTGCATCGAGAATCGGCACACCGCTGCCGGCGAGAATACTCAGGGTGCGGGCGAAGCGAGCGGTTTCGATACCGCGGATCAGCCCGCCGATCAGCGGTATACGCAGCAGCAAACGATGCCAGCGTTCGCGCAGGACGGGCTGGCGCAGAGCGCGGCGCAGCAGCCAAATCACCGCGATAAGCAGTGCCAGCAGCAGCCACCACCAATCGCGCAGAAAGTCACTCAAACTGATCAGCATGCGCGTCAGCAACGGCAGTTGCTGGTTCATGTTGGCGAAAACCTGGACGATCTTCGGCACCACATAACCGAGCAAGCCGGCAAGTATGGCAATGGACATGGTGATCAGAAAGCTTGGGTAGATCAGGGCTTGTTGTACGCGCTGGTTGAGGGCGTGACGAGCTTCGGTGTAATCGGCCAAGCGTGACAGAACCCGGTCCAGCCGGCCGGTCTGCTCGCCTGCCCCGACCGTAGAGCGAAAGATTTCGTTGAATACCCCGGGGAAGTCGTTCATGCCGACAGCCATGCCGTGGCCTTCGACTACCCGGGCCCGTACCCCATGCAATACCCGGGCGATGCGCGGGTTGCGTGCTTGGCGGGCGGCGGTATGCAGGGCTTCGGCGACCGGCGCCCCGGTGGCCAGCAGAGTGGCAATCTGCCGAGTCAGCAGGGCGAGTTCGTCAGCATGTAAACGGTGGCGCTTATGGCTGACATGCTTGGCTCCTCCGGCCTGCTCGGTCACCGCAACGACGTCCAGTGGCAATAGGCCGCTATCACGTAACATTTGCCGAACCTGCCGGGGGTTGTCACCTTCGAGCACCCCTTTCTGGTGTCGACCCTGGACATCGAGGGCACTGTATTCGAAGGCAGGCATGCTGGGCTCAGTCTTCGGCGCGGGTAACCCGCAGCACTTCTTCGAGTGAAGTTTCTCCGGCCAGCACCCGGCGCATGCCATCGCTACGGATGCCGGGGATGCGTTGGCGTGCGGTGCGCTCCATAGCCTGATCGGAGGCCCCGTCGTGGATCATACTGCGCAGGATGTTATCAATGGGGGTGACCTCGTAGATGCCGGTACGCTTGCTATAACCACTACCGTGACAGGCCGGACAGCCGGCTGGATGATAGATCGTAGGCGAGCTGTCGGCTGGCACTCCGAGTTGCTCGCATTCGCTGGCGGTGGCGTTGTCAGGATGTTTGCAGTTGCGACAAAGCAGTCTCACCAGACGCTGGGCGGCAACGCCAATCAGGGTGGTGGCGAGTAGGTAGGGTTCTACACCCATGTCACGCATTCGGGTAACGGCGCCG
The DNA here is from genome assembly GCA_964404785.1 of uncultured Mizugakiibacter sp. Classification (GTDB taxonomy): domain Bacteria; phylum Pseudomonadota; class Gammaproteobacteria; order Xanthomonadales; family Rhodanobacteraceae; genus Metallibacterium. The sequence continues at coordinate 6,950 of CAYOLM010000005.1, read as the reverse complement.
ATGGCCGTATTGGTATGCAGGGTGGAAAGCACCAAGTGGCCGGTCAGGCTGGCTTGGACGGCAATGTCGGCGGTTTCCAGGTCGCGAACCTCACCGACCATGACGACATCCGGATCCTGCCGCAGGATGGCGCGCAGTCCGCGGGCAAAATCTAGGTCTACTTTCCTGTTGACCTGCGCCTGGCCGATCCCATCGATGAAGTATTCGATGGGATCTTCCACTGTAAGAATATTAAGCGAGCGATCATTGAGTTCGGTCAGCACGGCATACAGCGAGGTGGTTTTGCCGGAGCCGGTGGGGCCGGTCACCAGTAGGATCCCGTGAGGCTGATGAATCAGGGTAACGAGTCTGGCCCGGGTGTCGGGATCCATCCCCAAACTGCCGAGATTGAGGCGTCCCGCCTGGCGGTCGAGCAAACGTAAAACTACCCGTTCACCGTGCCCGGAGGGTAGCGTGGAAACGCGTACATCGACCGGCCGGCCAGCGATACGCAGGGAGATACGCCCATCCTGGGGTAGGCGCTTTTCGGCAATATCGAGCCGGGCCATGACCTTGATGCGCGAGACAATGACGCCCGCCAGGGCGCGCGGTGGTTCAAGGATCTCGCGCAATACCCCATCAACCCGCAAACGTACCGACAAACGTGACTCAAAGGGTTCGATGTGTACATCCGAGGCACTTTCCTGCACAGCCTGGGAAAGGATGGCGTTGATCAGGCGGATGATCGGCGCATCATCCTGCGATTCGAGCAGGTCTTCCGGTTCGGGTAAGGCCGAGGCGGCCGTCGCCAGATCGATACCATCACCGAGGTCTTCCATCATTGCCTGGGCGCCGCCACCGTCATTGCCATAACGGCGTGCTAGGACCTGATGAAAGTCATGCTCGTCGAGTTTCTCAAGCTGCAGTGGCAGGCCGTAGATGCGCCTTAGCTCAGCAAGAACTCGGGCTGCTGGACAGCCGCGATGTCGTACCCGCAGGCGGTTCTCGCCGGGTTCGGCCAGGATCCCATGACGCTTGGCGAAGGCATAGCTGATTGTCCGGGGCGAGCCATCCGCTGCATCGGCAATACCGGCTGATACGGTATCAGGACTCTCCGCCAGAACGGGTTCAATGTGGGTTGACGGTGGTGCCATGGTTCGAGATCGTCGTAGTGGGTTGGGCGGGCTTACTGGAATGAGCTGTGGGAGTGAGCTTGCGGTAAGCTCGAGCTACGGGCCGGCCGCCAGCGTGGCTCGAATTCACTGCGGGCACTGCGGGGGCTGCGGCAGGTGCTAGCGTTGAGGCTGTAGGGGAGGGTACCAGCTGGTGAAGATTGCCGGGCAGGGTTGGTCCCGTACCGGTGTTCTGTGCACCTCCGTTCTTTTGTTGCAGTGAGTGGTAGAGCTGCTGGGCGCGTATGATCCGGTATTTCTCAGCCGTATAGGCATCGGCTAGGGCCTGATTGTTGAGAATGACCGGATGCAGAAAAATCATTAGATTGGTTTTGGTGCGGGTGCGTGAGGTGGAACGGAACAGGCGGCCGAGGATCGGAATGTCACCGAGCAGTGGCACCTTCTGTACCGAGTTCTTATAGCTGTCTTCGATCAGGCCGCCGAGCACGATAATGGAATTGCTGTTGGTGATCACCACGGTCTTGATCTGCCGGGTATTGGTGATCAGATCGGCGGCTCCCTGGATGGATGGGGCCAGGCTGGACACGGTCAGGTCGAGCTTCAGTCGGACGCTGTTGCCTTCGTTGATCTGCGGTGTCACCTTGAGGATGATGCCGACTTTCTTGCGCTCGATAGTCTGGAACGGGCTGGAGGCGAGTCCACCGCCGCCGAATCCCGAGGAGATGCCAGCGGGGCTCCGGCCACCCCTATTCAGACCGGTTCCCGTCGAACTGTAGCTGCCCGTGACGAAGGGCACATCCTGGCCAACCACAATTTCAGCAGCCTTGTTATCCAGGGTCAGGATACTTGGAGTGGATAAAATATTAGTGGCCGAGTTGGAACTGAGGGCGTTGAGCAGCAGGCCGTAGCGGGTACCACCGTGTGAGGCCCGACCGAAGCCAAGTAGTAGACCGGGGCCGACTCCGGCCAGCGCTGCTGGGCCAGCGGCCAGAGAGGTTAGGGGGATGGAGCCGTTGCTGAAGTTAATCAGGCCGGCGGGACCCTCCTTGGCGCCCCTGTTGGGTAAAACCCCGATCTGCGCCCCGAGCTTTTTGGCCAGATCACCCGATACCTCGGCAATGATGGCATCAATAAGTACTTCGGCAGGGCGGATATCAAGCTGACGAACGACCTGGCGCAGATCACGAACCTTGTTGGCCGGTCCGGTAATAATCAAGGCGTTGTTGGTGCTGTCAGCCTGGACATTGACCGGTCCTTGTGGAGCAGATTTGCTCTTGGTCTGCACCTGTTTTGCATTACTGACGATTTTCTGCAGGATCTTGGCAATGTCTTCAGCCTTGGCGTAACGCAGGAAAATGACATGCGAGTTACCGGCCGAAGGCAAGGGTGTATCGAGTTGCTCAACCAGGGCACGCAAGCGCTGGCGGGTAGCCTGGTCACCAGAAATTAGCAGGCTGTTGGAGCGTACATCGGCGACGATTCGAGCCCGACTGGCGCCACCACCCCGCGTGGCAGCCTGATTTTGTAGCTTGTTGAGCAGGCGTCCGACCTCGGAGGCGGAAGCATTTTTCAGGTGGATGAGCTCAATCTGGCTGTTGTCAGGGCGATCGAGCTCGTGGATCAGGCGAGTGATGCGGGCGACATTGCTGGCTCGATCAGTGACGATGAGCATGTTGTTGGGTGGATAGGCGGCCAGAAAGCCCTGTCGGGGAATCAATGGTCGCAGCATGGGGACGATCTGGGCCACCGGTACGTTGTGTACCTGCACTACGCGGGTGACGACTTCTTCACCATGGCCTTTGAGTAAGGCACTGGTGCGGGCATTGATCGAGGGGATAATCTTGACCACGTTACCCGACGGCACGGCTGAATAGCCATAGACATCCAGGATGGATAGAAATACTTGGTATAGCGCCTTGTGATCCATAGGGGTGGAAGAAACTACCGTCACATTGCCGCGCACCCGTGGATCGACCACAAAGTTAATTCCGGTGGCTTTCGAGACCGTCTCGATGAGACTGCGAATATCCACATCCCGAAGGTTCAGCGTGACCTTGCCCACCTTTGCAACAGATGGCGGTGTCACCGTTCCCACTGCTTGCGAGGCCAGTGGCGTGAACAAGAAAGTGAGCAGGCAGAGCAGGGTAATAACGGGTTTCATGGGTTCGATCCGTGGGTTTGACGAGTCTATCAGGCTGTAGTTAGGTAGGCTGTGTTAGGTGGAATGCGGATGATTCTTGGAGTGTTGGGATCGGGCATGGTTTCAGTGTTGACCAGGGTGCAGGGTGATCTGGTGGCCGTTACGCTCAACCACCAGGGAAATATTTTGTGGATTACGAAGTCCATGCATCGCTGCCAAGGCGCCGCCGGGCGTATTCAGGGATAGGCCATTGACTGAGGTCACCACATCCCCAGGCTGCAGGCCGAGACGGATAAAGAGTGCCGGGTTAGTACCGGGGTCAACTCGATAACCCGCGAATCGTCCCCCTACCCGTATCGGTGTGGCCCTGACCAGCTTGCTGAGACCAAAGGGGTTCTGTGGAGCGGATTTCGGCCGTTTTGACGGGGAGGCTGGTCTAGCCCTCACCTTCCTGAGGGGGGGCGACTCGGTCAACGAAAGGCCACCCGACTTGGGCCTTATCAGGCGTAGGGATTCTTCGCCGCTCGTGGTGGCCAACAGAACTCGATTCGCATACACCGCCTTCAGGTGCACGTTACCGGGGAGCGTGTTACCCGGAGTGTAAACCTTGGCTTTGCCACCGTGGGGTGAAATGATGGCATAGCCCTGGCCTTTGCCCTGGGCGTACGTTCCCTGCAGGGTCAGTGCTAGGGATGTTTCGGGTGCATTATTGGTAATGGCAGAGGGGCCAAACAGGTGGGATCGTAACAGGCGTTGTGCGGGGGGTTCAACGGATTTATGGATACCACCATGAGCAAGGACTGCGGGAGTTGTGGCCGGTCTCATCGCATGCAGCAACACCACGCTGAGCCGAGCCAAATTCCATGCAACCAGAGCAACCAGCACGAATACACTGGCTTGAATGATTCTTGGCAGGTAGCGGCTTGGTAATGAGTAAAACATGGCGTATTAATTGGATCCCCTGACTGGCCACTGTCGGCGCAGTTCCCAGCGACACAGCATAAACGCTGCACCGGTCAGTGCGCCATAGAAATGAGCAATGGCGATCACCGTCCCTCCCAGTCCAGCCTGCTCACCCGGTAGCGGGCCGATCAGGACGGTATAGGTAATCAAGGCTCCCATCAAGATGAACATGATCAGGCTACGCCGGGGGCTTAACTGCCATTCCATCCAGGCTCCGGCAGTAAACAAGCTGAAGAGCATCCCCGAAATACCCACATACCAATGCACCCCGGGGGAAAACCAGTACAGGCCAAGGGTGACCCCGAGACTGCCGACGAGTACCAAAAGCAGCCAGGTGCGTTCGCGCAGATAACGATGAAAATAACTCCAGATCAGACCCAATCCAGCCAGGTCACGCCACAGATGGACCCAACCTAGATGGACGAAATTACCACTAAGCAGGCGCCATAGCTCACCCTTATCGATCAGGTCACGTTGATAACGCAAGGCCGGTGCAAGCCCGAAAATCTGAATGGCTGCGGCAACGAAAGCAATGCCCAGGGGCAACCGCCAGATACGTAACCATCGAAGGACTTGCTGCATAGATGGTGCATCCGATAAATACAGAACCAGTAGAACCCATTAACCATACCAGCCAGCAGCATGAATGGGGGAAGGCTTGGCTCTTGGCGGATTGGGCTGGTCCTCGATGCATCCCTCGCGGCGCTCAGTCAAACCCTGGATATCTCAGCGTGGGCCCCGGCCATGGACCAACATGCCGCTACCATCCATGGATTCTTTTCCTGGTGACAGTGTTCGGCGCTGTCACCAGTCTGCGTGACGCACTGCACCTGGGATAAGAGGGTTTAAAAGATTGCCGCGCTATTAGTGAGCCCTTGCAGCCGCTGTAGGAGAGTGGATGCGTCACTACCGCTGTCAACCAGGAATATCCTGGGGACTGGATGGACGGGGACGGCTAGCGTATGCAGGTTCTCGGCAGGCCGTAAGTGATCCGCGGCCTGGCCGGTCTGTAGAGACGTAACGGTTTATGCCAAGAGGAGGATTGGGCGATGCGAGCAATTTGGAAAGATACGGTGCTGGCCGAGAGTGATACGACAATTATGGTTGAGGGCAATCATTATTTTCCACCTGAGGCGCTGCGACAAGCATATTTTCAGGCAAGTATCCAGCACAGCACCTGTCCCTGGAAAGGCCGGGCATCGTATCTGGATATTGTGGTGGATGGTGCGGAAAACCCGGGGGCGGCGTGGAGTTACCACGAACCTATGCCGGCCGCAGAGGAAATTCGCGACTACGTTGCCTTCTGGCACGGAGTTCGTATCGAGGCCGCAGATGAGTCCTGCATCTCAGCCGAACAGGTAATACCGGATGCGGAGTCGGCGCCGGAGAGGCGTACGCAACATGATCATGTGTACTCGTCACAGTAGTGCCTCGCGCAGGCGTACCGAAGGTCATCGCCTGCACGTGGATTCCGGGTCTACGCCCGGGATGACGTGCAGAGATTTTTGGTTGCTCAGGTCGAGGCATGGAATCGGCCCAATGGTCGATCCAGCGGTTACTATGTGAATCTGGGTCTCAGCAATCCCATTGGCGGCGTTGCCAGCACCAATGCCATGGCTCGTAGGCAATGCCATGGTGATTGTCTCTCGGGTAGCTGAGCCGAAAATGGAAATGCCTGGCGTGGTCTAACAGCCAGGAAAAAGCGGACGAGTTCTCAAATACTTCCTCCAGTGGAGGAAAATTCTCTGTGCTCAGGTCTACTGCCCGGCCACTGTGATGTTCGCTGTAGCCTGGTGCCGCACTGAGTTTGAGGATCGTGGTCAGATCCTGACCCTGCTCAATCTTACGTTGCAGAATGCCGAGTTGGTAGCTTGCCGAACGAAATGCAGATGCCACCTGCAGGTTTATGTCATCAGCCGCCGCTGCCCTGTGCATGGCTGCAAACGCAGCAGCAGCACGGGGTGCCAGCCAAGCCGGACGTTGCTGGATGTCGTAACCGATGCAGTGCAGTCTGGCCGGTTCCCGTACCGGCCGGAGCCGGTGCGAGGAGGCATAGTCAGCCGGTACACCCAGTTCACGAGCCTGCGCCATCAGTCGTTGGCGTTCAGCCTTGCCGAGGCGCAGTGGTGGGGTGGTTTCTTCGTCTGGCTTCAGTTTCAAGGCGTGTTCTGTGGTCGCAAGAAGAAGCCCGCGATGTGCCCGCTCTGGTCACAGGCAATCTGTGCGTCAAGCTTGCTCTTGGAGAAGGTTAAAGGCGTGATGACTACAGTGACCTGATTGATTACCTTTACGCTGGGTCGAGCAGATTTTTTGTACGTCCCGAACTTTGCTTGCACTTCCTTCCAAAGGGTCGCGAGTTTGCTTGCCGGGAAAGCTCTTTTCATGGTGGCATCGAAATCACGGCTTGCCAGGTGGGCCTTGTTGCTGGTGAGGGCGCTGAGCATGTGGGCGGATAATGCCTTGCAGCGGGGCTGGGCTACCGCTGTCGCAGCCTGCGCAGAGCCTATAGCCATCAGCCCGAAGACGGCGGCACCAAGTGCAACAAGTCGAATCGTCCAGATTCCGTGTGTGGCATGGGTCATGACTGTTTCCTCCAATTGGGTGGGTGATGCGTTCTGCATGTATTTCCCTACAGCGATCCTGTTGCAGAGATCCTTGCAATTTAACGGTAGTGCTGCAACCTAGGGTATGGCAAACAAGCATCTTCCGGCATAAGCGGAGCATAGCGGCTTGTT
>CAYOLM010000004.1:0-21615 GCA_964404785.1 uncultured Mizugakiibacter sp. | reverse complement strand
GCTTTGTGCAAAAGGGGACATTTCTGCTTTGCCTTGACAGCCCAAGCCTTATCCAATATGAAATGAGTCTGAAGGGGGTGTCGTGTTTCTAACATGAAATGAGTCTGAAGCTGGAAGAGGAACCGTTCATGATGGGGGGATGAAAACCATCATGAAACTCGAAGACCTAACGACCATTGATCAGCTTGGAGATTTCCTGTCAGGCACTCAGGCGGCCTTCTTAGTCATTTGCGAGCAGCACGACTGCTATCACTGAATTCAGCGGGAGTGGGGTAAATCCCGCCATCGTAGGCTGTCTCGTCAGGGCAAAGGTATGGTACCCCGTTACCTGATGAAGATCAGCAGCTGTTCCCGCCAACAGCCTATGGGTGAACTCTGAAAACCGGCTGACAGACGACCCTCTCACCCCCACTTCAGACTCATTTATGGATTGGTAAATACTCTCAGCGAGAGACCCACTCCACGCGGCGGTTTCTGGCGCGTCCGGCCGCGCTCGCGTTGGCGGCCACCGGGGCCAGTGGACCGACCCCCTCGGCTGCAAGCCGGTTGGCCGCAATATGGTATTGCCCAACCAACGCCGCGACCACCGCCGAGGCGCGGCGACGCGACAGATCGAGGTTGTGTGCCAGGGTGCCGCGGTTATCCGTGTGGCCGACGACATACACCTTTACCCGGGGATTGGCATTCAAAAAGGCCGCCATCTCGACCAACTGCGCGCGCGAGGCCGGTTTCAAGTGCGCCCTGTCGGTATCAAAGTACACGCCGTACAGCGCAATATGCCCATTACGCTGCAAACCGCGCGCCAATGCGGCGGCATCGACCTTTACCTGACCGGTCTGCATGGCACGAACCTGCACCACCTGTAGCAGGGTCATGACACGGTTCGCCCCCCGGTACGTCCCGGCCTCGTTCTCGTCGGCGGCGACGTATAGCGATACGAAAGCGGAGCGGCCGGCGGCGGTGGTCAATCGGGCGCTGAGAAAATACTGATCCGAAACACCCGAGAGGGCGAACTGCGCCTGTTGCGAACGGGTGAACTCTTGCGCTATGGGATAGATGGCCTGAGGAAACTGCGTGCCGCAACCGGCCTTGCCTGTGCATTCGAACAACGTCCTGAAGCCTGCTTTCGCCAGCGCCTGCTGGTAGTTGCGGAATACCTCCAATGCCGATCGCTCGGGGGGATTCACGTACAGGATACGGGTCAGCTCACCCTCTTCCCGCTGCGTCTTGTCCAGCGCCGCATGCTTCGACTTACTCAACGGCAACTGCAGTGCCCCATAACGAAAATGCTGATAACCGATGATCCAGGAACCGGCGTAACGCGATACCAGCGGTGAGTCGTGGCTGCCCCTGACATCGTGATGGCCATGGGGGCTCGCAAACACGGTGCCAACCATGAAGGCCATAGTGACGAGTACCAATACGACCAGGTAGATGGATCTAAACAAGGTCCTCTTTCGGTTTACGTGCCGACTCATGACCGCTGCCAGGCACCATGGGGCCCGGGCTGCAAATTCAGAACCTGGATGGGGCGACCTTGGTGATGAAGCACGCAATCGGTTTTGCCGCCACCCGCTGGATGCATCAATCATGGCGAATCTCCACGCTGGTGGATGCCGGCCCGATGCTGCCGTCGGCCGCACGATAGCGGATGCGGTAATAGGCACTGCCCTTGCTCGGAACCAGATCCTGCGCCTGGGCTTCTGTGGTCGGCCCGGCCACGTTCTGCCAGTGTTCGCCATCTGCGGAGCGTTGCACCAACACGGTCAGGCCCTTGGGCGGTACCGCATACTGCACAATCATCCGCGGCAACGGTTGGGCCTCGAAATGCACCTGGGGTGTGTCCGGTTTTGGCATGGGCGGGGCACTGACACGCACCGCTATGGCATCACTGGCCGCACTGCGGTTACCGGCTGCATCGTAAGCGACCAGGTGATACCAGTACGTTTGTCCGGGCTTGACCCAGCGGTCTTCATACCGCGTGTCCGTACCATTCAGCGGTTTGCCGATAACCAGACCCGGGGCCCTAGCACTGCCCCCCCGGAGGACATAAATGTGTAGCGTATCGGCCACCGGGCGGGCCGCTTGCACTTGTAGGCGTACCCGACCATCGACCCCTGAGGCCTGAACGATGCGCGGTGGCAACGGCGGGGTGGTATCACGCAGCTTGACTTGTACCACTGCCGAAGGTGGGCTCTTACGATTGTCCTGACTGACCGCGGTGACCTGATAGTTGAGCGTGCCACCGGTCTGTGGGCCCAAGGGGTCGTCGTAACGCGTGGCCGGCCACAGCTCCTGGTTGATCCGGCTCCAGGCCGGGCTACCTTCGGCACGCCGCTCGATGATGTAACCCGCCACCTCAGCAGACAGCGGCGCCCAGTGTAGCCGCACCCGGGTATTGCCAACTTCGGCACGCAATTGCTGTGGAGCGGGTGGCACTATGGTTGAACGCGGCTGTACGGCAACCGGATCCGAGGGTAGGCCAAGGTCACCATGGGGACCCATCGAACGGACCCGATAGTAATAGACCGTACCACCAGCCAGAGCGCTATCGTGATATCTCGGCAGGTTGGCAGGCAGTCCCTTCGGAGTCAGCAATTCGAATGGCCCGGTGGCCAGAAAAGCACGCTCAACGATGTATCCACTGGTGTGCGGGTTGTTGCTGGCCACCCAGCTCAAATCCACCCCGTCGCCCTCCAGGTGCACCTTGATTTGAGCTGGCGGTCGCAGGGCAGCCAGGTCAGTAGTATAGATTTTGACTATGGCACGAGGACCTTTCCGACCGAGTGCATCGACCTGGGCAACCTGATAGGTGAGCATCTGCTCCAGCGGTGCCAGCATGTCGATAAAAGCCGCATCATCGGCCTTGCGGATAGGCGGCAGAAATGGCGCGTGCTTGATCAGCACCTGAGCGTCGCGGCCGGCCCCACGCCAGACCCGGAACGACAACACCGGCACCGCGTGGCTGCCCCGCAACGCTTGCCAGTACAAGGCCGGGCCTTCTCCCTTCATCTTTGCTCGTAGTTGCGTAGGTGCTGGTGGCATAGCGGCGCTAGCTGGGCGGCAACGCAAAGTCCGCCCATAGGGCTTTCCCGAGGCCCTCAAGGGTCTGATATACAGCACCCCTCGGCCACCGCCGACGCCCGTCAACGCCGCGCCCATGCCGGCGGCACGGGCAAAGTCCCAGTCCGAAAGCAGCCGTGAATAGATGATCATGCTGGCGCCACGGATGGGCTGGGCACGGGCACGCTCTGGCAATTTATCAAGTGCTTCGGCCTCGCTTTTTTTCAGCTTCGCCCGAGCCCTGGTATCGACCTCGATACGTCCCAGTACAGAGCCGCCACGGCCACGGCGTACCTGAAAACCACCCACCGGCCATTCTGCGGGTGGCATCAATACCAACACCCGCATGGCCCCTGAGGTATCGGGTGCACACAACACCAGCTCTGTTCTCAGTGGCGCAGAATGGGCCGCAGCGGCCACGATCAAGATGCATGTCGCTGTCAAGGCGAGATGCCACCGCGTATGCCTTATCAGAAACACAGTCCACCTCCTATGCTAGGTTTCGGACTGGGTAGGATGCGCAGACCGATATTCAGATGACCGATCGGACAACTGCCCAGGTTGAGTGCAAAAGCCAGTTCTGCAGGCAAGGCGGCGATGTGCACACTGGCCCCGACACTCGCACCGAGACAAATACCGAAGTCACAGCCCTTGGCATGCACATCCAGGTGGCCATTCGCGCTGATGTGGGGTTGCGGGGTAATGGCTGCTTCGATCAGTGCATTGGCGATGAGACGGGCACATAAACTAGGGCAATGGCCCGCACCCACATTCAGATGCGCCTTGGCACCGGCATACAGCCCCCCCGAGCCGACCCCTACCCAGGCTGCGGCATTGATGATCAGTACATGTCCCTTGATCGGGTTCGGCTTGGTGCCGGCATGGATGTACCAGCTGCCGCCACCGAAGTGCATGGCAATAGCGTCATGAGTGGCCTCGATATAGACCTTGTTGTCGAGAAAGCCGTAATGGCCGTTGAGGGTGCCGTCGAAGCTACCACCCATGTACTGGAAGTGGCCCCAGAAATCACCCTTTCCGGACCAATCATGTTTTAGCATCCAGGCCTTGTACTGCATCAAGGCACCGGCCTCGGGGCCACTGACTTTGACCGTAAAATGGCCGTCGAAGCCGTATATGAATTGGCTCGGATCACCTACCACCAAGTGCGCGTCGAACGCCAGCGTATGGTCGATCTTTGCGGTCACCGCACAGCTCGATCCGGCGGCAAACGATTTGATTGCGATGTTATAGCCCAAGCCACCCCCTATCTCGTATAGCGACATGAACGGTGGTACCAGAGGCATACCAGGCACGGAAACATCCGCATGAGCGGCCCAGAAATCGTCCGAACCCTTGTAGCCCAGCGCGAAACCACCCTTCACCGGAGGGCCACCGAACATGCCCAGATCAATATCGCCGCAATAGCTCATGTGTTGGGTGACGGCAGCGGTGGCGCGTGGCATCAGAAAGTCCAGTAACGGCGAGACCGTATCGACGGAAGCCACCTGGCCCCCCTGGCTGCCAACATAATGGGGACGGATCACGGTATCTGTGGACGGATGAGCATCCGGGAACGGCTTGTGGATCTCGAAGCTGCCCGTTACCGGACCACTACCCAGATAGGTCTTCGGCTGCACCTCATCAAGGCGATAACTGACCGGCGCATCCACCGCCGACAGTGCCTCGGAAATACGCAGGGTACCGGTAAAATTGAACTGCAGTCGCTGTGCCGTTGCCGGTGTAGCGGTGATATCGACGCTTTTGAGATCCACCACCCCCTGCGACAAGCGGCCCTTGGTACCGCTGAGACTAACGTGGATCGAACCACCTTTTTCCTCGAAATAGGCCTTGCCGTTCATGCCGAAATACAGGCCCGGCACCGGCACATTCGTGGCAAAATCCTTGCCCGCAGTGTGGAAACTGAAACGGGTACTCTGCGCCTTCACCGCCATGCCCACTCCCTTGAGCGTGTCCAGCTGCAGGCCATCGGCATCCATACTGACGGCGCCGTAATCATGCCTCGGTGCATCACCGTGCAAGTTGAGCTTGACACGGCCACCGCCGCCGGCTCCCTTGCCAGCAACGAGGGTCGTGGCGCTGTGGGCGGTCAAATCGACATCTAGCCATGGCACATGGACCCGGACGCCCAGGTAACGGGCCGTGAAGCCCCCACCGGCCGCACTGACGTCGATGCCATCCCAGTGGATTGAACCACGCTCGACCTGTGAGTCGTAGGCGGTAAAGTTATGCTTGCCGCAAAACCCGCCGCCGTCGATACCCCAACCGTCAACCTGGACCGACTGACTATTCTTCAACTGGAAGGTATAGGCATCGAGCGTGGCCGAGGTAATGGCCACCCCCTGCCACGCCTTGCCACCGGAACACGCAGCTCCCCGGGTCGAGCTGAAATCCAGGGCCACCTGCACCTTGCGCAGCGTGAAACCACTATCGTAAACCCCCAGTGCTGGCAGGCTCAGCGGGGCTGCGTACAGGTCACCGTCAGGTGACAGCACACTTCGCACGCGCAGCGGGGCTGGCCCCTTGCTACTGCCAGCCACCAGGATATTGGGATTATCCAGCGCCACATTCAGGCTCAGCTTGACGCTATCACCAGCGCGGCCGGTCAGGCGCATCAGCTTGACCCGGGTAGCCGGCATGCTCAGGGTCGAGTCGAACGGCTGGGACAGATCGAAACTTCCCCTGCGCACGGTGACCCCATCGTCCTCCAGTACCCAGTTGTGAAATGTGATCGCTACCGGCAATGAGTGGCTGCTTCCATCGGCACCAGGGAGCTTGATTATCAGCTTGCCCGTGCCACTCCAATGGTTGCCATGGTGACGGACGTGACTCTTGCCGGTCGCCGCATCCAGCAGGCCACCGATCAGGAACGTGCCACCACCCTTTACCGGAAAATGGAAGACGCATGCCGTGCCCTGCTTGGCGCCAAGCACACGGTAAGGCAAGCGATTGGAGCCAACCCAGGTTGGTGGCTGCCTGGGAGTCTGACGACTCGCTGCGGCCGCCGAGCGTAGCACCGCATTGATCCCCACCGGCCCTGGGCTGAATGTCAGCGAACCGACGTGCCAGGTACGTCCACCAGCAGTGGCTGCAAGCATGATCGGATGGGCCAGTGTTGCGGCAATATGTTGCAGGGGCTTATTCAGCCATACCACCGGGTCGCCGCCAGGCACAGGCATACCGCTTGGTGGCAGCACGCCGAGCGCCGGGGCACCATCCATGCCGGCGATCAGTAACCTGGCCAGCTGCACATCGGGCTGGCGATTGCCACTGCCCAGAGCCTGGCTCAGCAAGGTTCCGAGTTTGCTCAAGCCACTGGTATCGTAAATGACCGTGGCATCGAAATTAAGAATATATCTACCCACCGGCCGCAACGGGATCGCCGGTGACCACAGCAAGCCACTGCCACGAATCAGGGGGGCTCCCGGATGCTTGCTGGCCAGCCGTTGGTCCGAACGCGGCCAGGATGGGGCCAGTGGCTGGCGGGTACTGCCAATCTTCTTGCCATTCAGATACCAGTTCAGACGGACGTCACCCTGTCCGTAGTAGTAGAGATAGCCGCCCCCCGTAAGCACGACGTCACAAGCGGAAAAGGCCGGGATACTGCTGGCACTCCCATATAACCTGGTATTAGCAAGGTGCCGGTTGGTTGTCAGAGTTCCGCTGGACAGATTCACCCGTTGCCGTATGCCATCTGCCGCTGGGCTTCCACCCAGATTGAGCCCATGCTGCGGTGAGGTATCCGGCGCTGGGGCTACCTTTATCCCAGCAGGTGGCGTGGCATTACCCGGATCCTCGGGAAATCCGCGCAACTTGGCAGCAATGAGGTGCAACGGGCCGTCCGTGGCGGCGTCGTGACGTGGTTCGATCTGCACCGTTTTACACAACACCGTATAGGCACGGCTGGCAACAGCCTGGCCACGGCTAAAATTACGCGGCACACCGCTATTGTGCTGCACCCCACCACCGGTTCCGCCCCAATGCAGGGCTGCGGCGTACAACGAACCCTTCGGGTTGGCGATAACACTGACGCCGGCCGCACTGTTGTCTTGCAGGTCGCCTTCAGCGAGTTGGTATACCCGGATGGTGTAGTTACCGACTGCGGCATACGCATGCTGGTACCCACGCAAATCGCCAATGGCGGTGCTCAGATCGATGGTGGTGCCCTCTTGATAGCGGCCCCGTCCCCCCGACATCGTAATCGTCAGCGGTTCAACCGTGCCATCACCCCAGTCAACAAACACATTATCAAAATGCCAACTGGTGGCGATGAATTTTTTACCATGCCCTTGACCCCTTGCATACGGCCATTGCACCATCTGCACGTCCGCCGCCCAGGGGCTATTTTTGAGATTCAGGCTCCCCACCAGTTGCCAGCGCTCTCCGGTATGCACCGCGGTAGCCGTGGCATTGTCGATCGGTAGCGCATCCAGCTTGCTCGATGCTACGTTGCTGCAAGCCATGCCGGTGGGGCCACGGGTGGTATTCAGAGGCCAACGTTCAGAGCGCTCGACAATTTTCGTCACCCTATGTCCCAGCGCCGCATGAAGCGCCGAGATCTGCTGCATCGCTTGCGCAATACCGGTGCCATCCCGTGAAGCCAGCATCACCGGACGCAATGCTAGCCGGGCCACACGGGGTTCGATGCCGTTTTCGAAGTAGCGGCGCAAACCGACCACCTCCCAGGTGAGGTCGCTACGTGGTGATTCGGACTTACCGGCAGCGGGTAGGTGTAACTGCCTATCCGTAATAAGCTTGGTTTTCGATACCCCCCATTGCCTCGTACGGCGATCTTGCAACCAATGCAACGTTGCTGTCGGGGCCACCCGGGACAAGGTGGCGATCAGTTTCGGATCGGGAATCAGAAAGGTTGGTAAGGCCTCCTTGTGCAACGCTGCAATCAGGTGTTTATTCACCTTGCGCGTGGCCACCAGCTTGTCCCCACGGTAGAACCGCACCTCGTACCTCTCGGCCAAGCCGGGATTGCGTTCCCGCCAGGAAAACAGCAGGTCATCCTTGAGTGCGGGCACCCTGATTCCGACCTTGATGATCTTGGCCTGACCCATTGGTTTACCGGTAATCGGGTTGTTCGGGGCCGACTTCGTAGCCAGTCCTGAATACCAGCGTGGCAACTGCAGGTCAATCCGTCCCTTGATATGTATCCTGACCCAGTTCGGGGCATGCCACTTCGGCCTCGGCAGCCGTACCAGGTGGAAACCACGCTGCACTAACACCCGTGCCGGTTGTGACCGCCACGGCTGGCGAGGATCAGTGCGGGCATGTGCAAAACGCATGCCCGGGGTGGTGTCCTTGGCGAGGTGCAGATGAACGCGGGCGCTGTGGTCGTTGATGACCTCGATACGCTCGACCGTGATGCCACGGCCCAGATCCAACTGCATGCGGGTGACAAAGCCCATCCCGTTGGCAACAACCGTGTAGGATTTGCCACTTTCGAAACGGGCCGGATACAAGCTCTCGACACGCATGCCGAGAATGCTATTTTCAGGTTGCCGAAGCGCCACCATCGGTGCCGGAAGTATCTGCAAGGCAGCCTGGGCCAGAACCCGGACCCGCGCACCCAGCTGCGTTGCGTGGGGCCTATGACGACCCGGTAGCACGGATGAGTCAATGACGGTCAGTGCGGCAAAGCGGTTATCACCGAGCGGTCGCAATGGCTGCATGTGAAACCCCGGACCATAATCGACCCGCAGGCCCGGCTTGAGACCCTGACCGGTCAACACCAGCACAACGCGGCTGCCCGCACGTACCCTAAGTGGGTGCACACTGGTCAGTGTCGCCATGGACTTAGATAAGAGACTAGGTGGATTCGAAACCTGGCGCGATGGGGGCTTAACAGTCACCGTGGCCGGACCCCGACCCTTGATCGGAGCCGTGGCCAACATTGCGTTTTGGGTCGCCGGTAACTCGAAACCTACGATGCGCTTGCCGGGACGCGCTTGGGCGGCCACTTGCACCTTGATGCTCAGGCTCTTGTCGTTGACGCTGATAGAAGGCGACAGCGCATGAATCCCGGCACCAAAATTGAAGCGGGTACCCGGCTGTAAACCCTGACCGGTAATCAGCAATTGGTAGTCACGTCCCGGACTCAACACGGCCGGCTTGACCGTGGTGACGCTCACCACCTGCCGGACCTGAACCACCTGGGTGGCCATCGCGGCCTGCCTTACGGTCACCGTGGCCGGACCACGTCCCTTGACGGGCGCCGTGGCCAGCATCGCGTTGGGGGTTGTCGGCAATTCGAAGCCGACCATGCGCTTGCCGGGAGGGGCTTGGGCTGTCACCCGAACCTTGATACTCAGATTCTTGCCGTTGACGCTTACCGATCGTGACAACGCCTGGATCCCGGCACCAAAATTGAAGCGGGTACCCGGCTGCAAGCCCTGACCGGTAATCAGCAATTGATAGTCGTGTCCCGGACTCAACACAGCTGGCTTGACCGCAGTAACGCTCACCACCTGCCGGACCTGAACCACCTGGGTGGCCATCGAGGTCTGCATTGGGAGCCGGCCTTTCTGGACACTCACATAGACCCGCTGCGGATAACGTTTCCGGCCGATAATCAGAACCAGCTGGTGCCGCCCTAGCGCGGCCTGCGCCGACACCTTGATACGCGTAACGGACTGATGCCCGCGGGCATCAGTCCGGCGTGTGGTACTGGCTTGAATACCTCGCCCCAGATAGATACCGAGACCATTGCGCAGCAAGGTTCCACGCAAATGCAGATTCACGGTCTTTCCCTGGTACACACTGAAAGGTTCAGTCGTGGTCACCTGGGGGGTCAGCGTGAGCAAATGCATCGGCACGACCACCCCAGCATGGGCCATCTCGGCCACGGCAAATATCAGCAGGCCCAGTACGGCAACGATGCCACGGCACCCGGATTTCCATCGGGGTCGGCTTGTCATCAGCTTTCTCCGTCTATCATGGTCAAGGCACCAGGAGTTCGCGCAAGTCACTCTCAGCCAGCACCTTGCCGTGCTTGCCGATAGCCAGCACCCGCCAGCGATAGTTTCGCCCTGATAGCAAATGGGCTCGCGCCAGCGCACTCAATAGCAGGTTCGATGTTGAAGCCTGAACCAGTATTCCACCCTGTGGCGGCTGTGCATCAGGCAGCATATCGACCGCATAAAATTCCAACTGATAAGCCCGTGTTGCCGGCACCGGCTGCCATGCAAAACGCGTACTTGCATTCAGTTGGGCCCCTCCGGCAGGACTGCGCAGCAACAACGGGCGCAGCAATTTGCGAGTGCCGTGCAGAGCCGGATTGACGTTATATTCCAGGGCCACAGGAAGGCTGTTGAGCAAGGGAGTTTGCACCCGTAGACGCAACACATGGCGACCTTCGACAGCGACCGGTAAAGGAGGGCTCTGCAGTACCACGTGGCCACCCGGCAGTAGGTACTGACGGACAAACCGCAGCGGTCGATATATGGCCTGGCCACTGGTACTCGGTGGCGTAGCGACTTCCCATACCGCCTGCAGCAGGCCGGCACCGCTGTACTTAATCACCGCCACTGCATACAGCGGGGCGTTGGTACCCACCAGCCGCCGCCGCGATCCATCGCTGAACCGCAACGCCAATCGTGCCAGTGCCAAGGGACCGGTACTGCTCCCGCTGATACGAATCTCGACCATGGCATCCGCACCGGACGTACTCGGACCGGCATCGAAATAGCGGTGGTAGTAAAAAACACTGCGTTTCGCTGCCAATACCTGATAAACAATCGAGGGAGAAATCTGCAACGTTTCGGGTAAGCGCGCCGTCGTTCCGGTGACCATGCCCGACAGCGGACGCGATACAGTCTGCAGCACCGGTCCAGACGCTGTCAGCAGAAACTCACCCACCATCGAACGTACCTTATTCGCCCCTCCCGTCGTGGCGACATTCCAGGTGGTCGCGATATGGCCGCCGGTCTGCAGTGAGGCGCTGAACTGTGCCGGCGATGCCGAAGCGCTGATCGCCGCAGGCACTGCCACGCTTACCAACACTGTGCCTGTCGAAGCACCTGGCAAGCCACCGTCGTCTGTAAAGGTGCGCACATACAACAACCTGCCAAGATGCTGTATGACAGCGACCTGCAATACTGCGGCCGGTATCGTGAGTGGCTCTGTCAACGTTGCCGGCACTGGCCTGGTGCCCGCCACCGTGTTACCTGAAATCAATTGATTCACCGTACCTAACACTGCGTCGCTCAGCGGATCGATGAACTGTCCCTGGGTGGAGCGAATCGGTGATATCAGAGTGCTGCCAACCCGCCAGGTCAACAGATAATGATTGTTCCGTCCCACCACGGCGCTAACCCCGGTTGGGGTCACGGTTACCGAGGTAATCGCTGCCTGGGCCACCGGCAGCCACAGCACACTCAGCAGCAGTAGCAGAATAATGACATTGATGCGGTTTTTCATTGCGTGTCTCCCGGATACCGCCATGGCAGCACCACATTCACTTTCAGGAAAATCTGGTAGTTGTCAGCGCTGTAGCCCGGCGTCTGGACTGGATAGCCACCGTGATTCCAGGTACCGGTCAGGCTCAGGTCCAGACCGGGATGATTGGATCGCGCTGCCAGGGCATGCCAAATCAGGCCGCCACTGAGCGTACGCGTGTTGTAGGAGGCGCTCGGTATGGGCTGGCCCATGAACTGGCTGACCGCCTGGGCGGTGCGGGTGATGCTGAAGTTGAACTGCATGCTCAGCTTGTTGGCAACCAGGTCGCTGCTGCCGTAGATGTTGTAGCTGGTGTCAAGTGAGTGGTGGCGAACAGTACGGTCATAGGTGTCGGTGTACTGCATGGCAAATCCCAGGCTGCCACGGCTACCAAGAGTGATATTGGCCCCAAAGGTCGGGCCGAACACGCTGGTATTATTCTGTTGCCCGGTGTGATCAGTAGTGCGACCCAGCAGCAAACCCAGATTCCAGTTCCAGCGCTCATGGGAAAACTGTGCGCTGGCATTGAGGTTGCTAATGTCCAAATTAGTGCGCGGATAACTTGCAGTCGGCCGTTTTCCATTGCGGCTGCGCGAGGCATCAACGCTCAGGCTGTAATACGGCGTTCCCAGCCAGGCGGCAAAACTTCCGGGCTGGGGACTGCTGGACGGGGACAGCCCAACCGCTCCCTGCATGCGCCGGGTATACACCGTTGCCAGTGCCGGATTGCTGTCAACATTGTCTGAACCCAGACCAAAACCGCCCTGTAAGGACCAGCTTTGGCCGTTGAGACTTTGCGCCAGTTGCCACTGGCTCAGATCGGGCGCAATCATCGGATTGGCCAGACTACGGAAAAAATTACCAGTAGATTGATAACTCAGTGTGGTCTGCGAACTCACCGGCGACGATCCCGATGCCGACCCCGGCAGATAGCTGACCATAAAGTTTCGGGCACTATCGGCACGACGCGGTAGACTGGGCACCCCGAAGTCATACTCCGAACGGGCCAGCGCGGCATGCACATGCAAACGCCGATCCAGCAATTGGCTGTCTACATCCAGCCCATAGGCAGATCCGGATGGGGTATTGAGGAGCGGTACGTTGTAGGTTGCCGTACCATCCGCTGCCCCACGTCCGCTGGCGTAGGCCAGGGTCAAGCGCAATTCCTCGGCACGCTTGAACGGATGTAGGTCCAACAAAGCACCGGACACACGGTGTTCCGGGTCAGTCACTCCAAGACCGTGGCTAAATCCGCTGATCACGTTCGAGCGCATCGAGAACACCCCAATACGACCATGCCAGGGCTGCACTTTCATCGTGCCGGAAATGCCGCGTCGATTCAGTTGCGAAACAACCAGGCCGTTGTACGGCAGTGATTGATCGCCCACTACCAGATGCGTGGTAGCCGATTGTGCCGAAATACTGAACTGCCCTAGTTGCACACTGCGTCCACTACTTGCAGGGCCTCCTGGATTGACAGGACTGGTAATGTTCTGCGGGGACGCCTCGGTCAGATCGACCTGGGTGACCGTACTCCAATGTGCCCCTTTGGTCGTTAGGCCCAGCGATGCTGACCCGTCCGAACTGAAACGAGCCGGCAGCGGTGCCGACAAACCGTGCTTGGCCACGCGTTCGGTTGCTGCCAAAGACACATCGGCGCGGAACTGGGCCGTAGTGGGGGTGACAGCTGCTGCCTGGCTCGCAGGAATCGTTCCGGCCGGCCCAGCCACCTTGGCGATTGCCGCAACTGTAAAGCTCCACACCCCATGTTCATGAACCGCACCACGATCGTCATACTCGACCAACCGTACTCGATGCGGACCCGGCTTGAAGGCCTGTACCGGTGTGTAGGTCAAGCCCGCATCGCTTTGCTCGACAAGCGCGGTCACATCGATGGCGTCCACTTCCAATGCCAAGCGTGAGCGCGTCTCGGCTTGCAACGAAGCGGGCAGATCGATATGCAAGGATTCAGTCGGCGTAAATGCCTGCTGACTACGTGGTGGCTCCAACTGGGCCTGCCACGAATCTTGGGCCCAAGCCGTTGATACCAGCACCAGGGCGCTAAGTAAGAAGATCGTTGAGAGATTTTCGATTCTCATCGACCCGGTCCAAGATGCGGAGGCAAGGGCTTTCTTTCAACCCGAAGATGTTTGCCAGCACACCGGT
The DNA here is from genome assembly GCA_964404785.1 of uncultured Mizugakiibacter sp. Lineage (GTDB taxonomy): Bacteria > Pseudomonadota > Gammaproteobacteria > Xanthomonadales > Rhodanobacteraceae > Metallibacterium. Next base: position 7,923 of record CAYOLM010000004.1, on the reverse strand, counting down.
TGGACGACAAGAAGAATTGCAGCGGCCCGCCACTCCAGGTCTCACCCGCAAAAGTAAGCGTGACACCCAATCTAGCCGTTCCCGGCTTGAACTGCTGTGGGTAAGGTACCGCGACTCTCACCCACACCGATCCATGGGCGGCAATGCGCGGTACCGGGGCACTGCCACCCTTGGCAATGCCCTGGATTGGTATGATTTTGACCCTGACCGGCATACTCACTGCGTTAGCACTGCTGTTTTCAACCTGCGCCCGGACAAACAGCAAGGTTCGGCCAGGGCCACACAGGGGATTGAAGCGAATCGTTGCATCAACCACCGCATAGGCATACTTGGGTCTGGTTGGATGCATTTTGATGGGCAATTTCGGCAATCCTGGTTTCGGTACTACCGGCGATACCCTGATCGATTTTAAAAAAAGTGGCTGAGGTGAGCTTGCCGCCGCCACACTCAACATCAAGCCCAGGGTCAAGCCCGCAACCAGTCTTATCCCGGAGTGATCGCCACGTTGCCGGGCCATGACAGCAGCCATCGCTGCTGACAACACGCCCGCGAACGACGTGAACCTGTTCATCCAATCACGACCAGGATTCTGCAACAGACGTTTCATAATTATTTCCCCACCGCTAAATCCACATTACCCGCACCTTCCAGGGCTGGCATGCAGTCTTGAACCAGGCTTTGTTTCTTTACCTGCAAAAAGGGGGTAATCTGTGTGTGAATTACGTGTGAGACTCAATGAGGGACGTGAATGTCCCATCCAATCAATAGGTTGTATGCGTTTGGGCCATTTCGTCTGGCGCCAGATGAACGCCATTTGTGGCGCGATGGGGCTTGCGTTCAACTCACCCCCAAGGCCTTTGACCTGCTCGTCATATTGGTCGAATCAGCCGGACATCTGCTATGTCGGCATGAACTGATCGAGCAGTTGTGGGCCCAGGCCATCGTCGAAGAACACAGCTTGACCTGGAATATCAGCGCATTGCGCCGGGCACTGGGTGACGATGGTGAAATCCCCCGCTATGTCGAAACCGTGCGCGGCCACGGCTATCGCTTCATCGTGCCAGTGCAATGCCTCACGCCGGAAGTCTCCGAACCCAGCTCCGATTCTCCTACTGCCGTCCATGATATCGTCCCGGCGAACCCCCCGCAGACAACACTCATCGATACCTCTGCCGCGAACCCAGCACCTTGGTTTCGGCACCATGGCAAGCTGATTCTTGTCATCACAGGAATCAGCCTAATCGCGTTGCTGCTTGCCACCCGCCTCATCTTCAGCAGTACCCCGGCCATATCGCCGCAAGCAAACTCCCGCCGACCTAGCATCGCCGTACTGGGTTTTCATAACCTGTCCAACAACCACGACCTGGACTGGATTGGCGATGCCCTGACCGAGATGTTGAGCACGGAACTTGCATCCGGTCACATGGTCAACATCGTGCCGGCCGCGGATGTCGCCCGGATGCGCCACAACATGGACACCCAGGGAACCGACAACACCTGGACACCTGCGCAGCTCGCCCGCCTGCGCAAGACCTTGGGCGTGAAAGCCACCATCGATGGAGCCTATTTACGCCAAGGCAACGCCAAAAATCAGCGGATCCGCGTGGATGTGCACATGCTGCTGTCTGCCAATGGAACCCAGACCACGACCTGGACCGCCTCGGCCACTGGCGATGACCTGTTCGCACTGGTCGTCAAACTCGGCCGGCAGTTGCGCGGCAAGCTTGGCCTGATGCGACCGAATCCAGCCCAGCAGAGTGAATTCATGGCCAGTATGCCCTCCACCAGCGGAGCCGCCGCCGACTATGCCAGCGGGCTTTCAGCACTAGCATCCGGCAATGCCTTGCTGGCCCGCACACTATTAGCCCGCGCCACCCAGAAGGAACCGGATTTTCCGCTGGCCCATTCCGCTCTGGCGCGTGCTTGGATGGATCTTGGCGACAACCAGCGCGCCGCAACCGAAGCCCGCCAGGCTCTGCGCCACTCCGCCGGTCTGTCCTACACCCAGCGCCAATTGTTGCTGGGTCTGCAAGCCGAAGCCACCCACCAGTGGAATCAGGCCACCGGGGCCTACCAAAAGCTGTTCGATACCAATCCCGACAGCCTGTACTACGGCCTGATGCTGGCCCGCACCCAAATGAAAGCCGAAAACTACACTCAGGCCAAATCCACACTGGCGCAACTACGCAAACTGCCCACCCCCTTCGGTAATGACCCGCGCGTGATGATGGCCAGTGCCAACCTATACGCTAATCTGAACGAGAATCAGGCCTACTACGACACGGCCATGCGGGCTGCCGAGCGGGCTATGGATCTTGACGAGGATGAACTGCAGGCCAAGGCACTGTCCGCCGCGGCCAATGCCCGCATCAACCTCAACGATTTTACCGCCGCCTTGACCCTTGCCAAGAAAGCCAAGGCACTGTATGCCAACAATGACAAGCTCAGCCTTGATGTTGGTATCAACCTGGAACGCATGGGCATGGCTCACAACGGGCTGGGTCAGTACGACCAGGCTATCAAAGCTTATGGCAATGCCAGTGAATCGTTCGCCGGCATTGGCAACCGCTACTGGCAAGCCATTTCACTGAACAATATCGCCGGCGTATATTTCCGCCGTGACCAATTGGCCAAGGCGCGAAACTACTACGTCCGAGCACTACCGATCTTCCGTGATTTGCATCGCGACACCGCAGTAGCCATCGTTCTGAATAATTTATCCTCGGTCGTCGGCAACCAAGGGAACCTTGTCCAGGCCATCGAGTATGAAAAGCAGTCCCTGGCACTGCACCGGGCCACAGGCACCCCCCGCAGCATTGCAGCGGTGTTGCTCAACCTGGGCCTGAACAGCTTTGCCTTGGGCCGACTTGACGCTGCCGGCAAGTACTTACGCGAAGCCCGCAACGTCTATCTCGACCAGCATGCCGTAGCGGATGCCAGTGATGCCGTCTCCGGTCTGGCCGATCTTGCCTATGCACGCAACCAGCTCGAGGCCGCCCGCAAGGGCTACGAGCGCGCCCTGGCCATGCGTCGTAAACAGAAAGTGGCCACCTCCGTCGCCTGGAGCCAGCGCGACCTGGCGGAGCTGGATCTTGATACCGGGCATCCTGAGCGGGCCCTACAGCTGGCACGAACTGCATTACCCATATTTATCCATGCCAAAACCCGTGGCGATATCGCCACCACACACGCAGTAATTGCGATGGCATTGATTCAACTGGGCCGCCGCCACCAAGCCTCGCGTGAGACCCGATTGCTGGACACAGATTTGAAAAACCTCGACGACCCCCGTATCCAGCTCGGACTGGATATCGCCCGGGCCTCCATTGCCTGGCATCTGGGCGACGATGCGCACGCTAAACTGCTGCTGACCGCAGCCTTGCGCCAGGCCCAGGCGATGCAGATGAAATCACGCATTTATCCCACCCGGCTGGAACTGGCTCGCTTACAAGCCCAACACCCTCTCGACCAAACAACCCGCAAGCAAATCCTGCAACTGGTCAGTGAGGCGCGTCGCAGCGGTTTTTTGTTTGTGGCCAATCAGGCGCAGAAGCTGCTGCACAAACCTGCTGGCAGAGCGGCTGAGCTATAAATCACCAAGCTCACGAAGCAGGCCCGCCAGCACGCAATTGTCACTGTAGTTCACTTACCGGCCACGATTCGCACTGATTCAAGCAATACCCTGCACTGCCCTCAAACGCCCCTTAGCTTGAGTGTAGCCGCGAGCCATGCGAGGATCGGTCTATGCTCGTCTCCACCAGTCTCATTCTCACCACCTACAACTGGGAAAAAGCACTGGCAGCGGTGCTGTGCAGCATTGCCGCACAGCATCAACTGCCCGATGAAGTTATCGTCGCCGACGACGGTTCTGGTGCCGACACTCGTTTGCTCGTACAGGATCTGGCCCGAGGCTTCCCCGTACCCCTGCATCACGTCTGGCAGGAGGACGAGGGCTTTCGTGCCGCCCGAGCACGCAACCGGGCCATCGCTTCCAGCCGCAGCGAATACATCCTGATGATTGATGGCGATATGATGCTGCACCCGAATTTTGTCGCGGATCACCTGCGATTGGCACAACCGGGCTGTTATCTGCAAGGTAAGCGCTTCCAGGCAACTCCGGATGAAACACGGCGCCTGCTGAATGGTGGCAGCTTGCGCATCGGCCCCCTACAGAATTTTGATTTTCACGAACGGTTCTGCTTCCGCCGCCGGCATGCCTGGCATGCCCCTTGGCTGGCCCACTTCAAAGCTCATCTGGGCCATCCCGGCGCAGTGATGAGCTGCAACATGAGTTTCTGGCGCAAGGATCTGATCCGGATCAACGGCTTCGATGAGCGCATGCAAGGTTACGGCAGTGAAGATCTCGAGCTGGCCGTACGCCTGGATCACCTCAAGTTACGTCGCCGCTCACTGCGATATGCGGCCCTGGCGGTACATTTGTATCACCCTAGCCGGGCAGTTGGCGACCGCAACGATCCGCGACTACCCAACAACGGGCTGCTGGAGACCACCCGCCGCACTGGCAGTACCTGGACCGACTACGGCTTGAACCAGCATCTGCCAGATTTCTGGGATTCCCCGCAGAAGCAGCACCCGTAATCGCTGCCAGCGGTCAGCTAAACGCTCGCAGCGCATCATCCAAGCGCTGAGGAAAAGCCTGGGTATTGGTCTCGAACCAAGCCCGGGCATGCTGTCCGATCGCTACCTGCTCAGCCTCACCCATAGCCAGTGTCTGCTGTATGGCGGCTTCCATACCCACCGGATCGAATGGGTAAGTAATCGCCAGACGTTGCCGGCCCTGCCCGGCACTCGGAACCAGCAGCCCACGTTGTGGCTGCAGCAACTCGTTCATCGGCTCGGCATCGGTGGTAATGGTGACTGCGCCAACGCTCATGGCCTCAGCCAGATAATGACCGTAACCCTCGGTCTCTGATGGGCAGAGATGGAAACGATGGGCATTCTGCAACCGTTTGAGCGTCGCATCATCCAGATATTCGACTCGGTGCTCGATATTTGCTACCCCACGAATGGGCTCGACCCCACGACGGTTCTGCACCACGGTGAGGATCGGCCACTCTGGATGCCGGCGCCATAACACCAACAGCGATTGGGTGCCCTTGTTTTCACTGCGTCCAGCGAGATGGAAGAAACGCGCTTCCCGTGGTACCGAGCTATCGAGCCGGTCCTCGCTGCAAAAACCGATCCAATGTACCGCACAGGCAAGTTCACGAAAGATCCGTTCGGCATGTCGGGTCTTGGCCAGTACCCCGTCAAGACGCGACAGCCAAGGCCGGTCCTCGTCAGCAAACCATTCCGGGTTGGGCAACAGCAGGTTACGATCGGCCTCGGCAAAGTACTCAAGACGAATCCGTTCAACCATCAGGTTGAAGTCGAAATGCTTACTCCGACCGACACTATGCCGCGCCCAGCGTGCCAGTCGCACGCCCAGCGGCCGCAACCATTTTCGCAGCTTACCGCGACGCAATGCGGTCATGGTCACGACATGGCCACGCTTCCGCAACGCATCGGCCAACAGGCTCAGGTCGCGGGACAGGCCCCAACCGTTATCGCGAGCGATGATTTGTACACGGCTCATGCCTGCTCTCCGGACGCGCAGTCAAATCAGGATAGGGCAAACCGGGTACCGGGATTCAGCCGCCACGCTTGCCCAAACGCGCATAGTACATGCCATCCAGGTCGGCTTCGCCCGGCAACAACTGCCAGCCGGGACCGGCTGAACGTCCGGCCGGGAGGGTAAAGCGTTCGATGTCCGCAGTGGCATGGGTATTCACAAAAGCCTGCACCACCTGGCGATTTTCCACGTGCAAGATCGAACAAGTGGCGTACAGCAGCGTGCCACCCGGCGCCAACAATGGCCACAAGGCCTCAAGCAGCTGGTGCTGGACGGCAACGAGGGCCTTCATGTCACGTTCGCGGCGATGTAACTTGATGTCGGGATGTCGACGGATCACCCCGGTAGCTGAACAAGGTGCATCAAGCAGGATGCGATCAAAAGCCTGGCCATCCCACCAACTGGCCGGTGCCCTTGCATCACCGATGCACACGGCCCCTGGCAGGCCGAGCCGGTGCTGATTCTCGTGGATACGTTCGGCCCGGGAGGCTTCACGCTCGATGGCAAGCAGATGCAAATCGCTACGCTCAAGCAGGTGGCAGCTCTTGCCACCGGGTGCTGCGCAAGCGTCCAGTACCCGCATACCCGGAACCGGTGCAAGTAAATCCGCGGCTATCTGTGCGGCCCCATCCTGCACCGAGAAATGACCTTCGACAAAGCCAGGCAGAGTGGTGATATCCCGGTGGCGACCCAGAACCAGGGCATCCTCCAGCCATGGATGTGTCTCACTCTCGACCCCCACCTCGCTCAGCCTGAGCTGCAGTCCCTCACGGGTTTGTCGACGTCGGTTAATCCGCAGCATGAGTGGCGCCACCTGGTTGCTCGCTGCCAACACCGCGGCACTCAGATCCGGCCAGTCCCGTCCTATAGCGTCGATCAACCAAGCAGGGAAAGCCTGTCGGGTCCGAGCAGTGGCATCCAGTATCAGCAGGCGCTCGGTCCGTTCCCGTAACCAGCAACGCAGTACCGCATTGACCAAGCCGGCAAACTGGGGCCGCCGTAGTGCGCGCACTGCTTCGACACCGGTGGCAACCATGGCATGCTCAGCAATGCCCATCACCTCCCGCTGCACCAAGCCCAAGACTAACAAGGCATGCACCTCCGGCTGGCGCTTGCGTAACGGCTGTTTGAGTAAACCATCCAAAGCCGAATCAAAGCGGATCCACCAGCGTGATCCCTCATTGAGTAGGGCTGTGAATAGGGCTCGATCGCGTGCCGTAGCAATCTTGCTGACACTGCGTGCCGCCACTTCGCGTAGCGATTCACCCTGCAAGGCAATGCGCGCCAGAGCTCGCGCGGCCAGGGCGCGCACCGGCATCATTGATGACGCAACTCGGGACGGGCGTTAAGGAAATCACCTACGGCCAGGGGCCGGCCCCCGGCGCGCTGCACTTCCAGCAGGCGCAAGACCCCACTAGCGGTGCTGACGTCGAGCCCCTGGGCATTAGCAGCAAGTATCTGTCCAGGCAACTCCGTAACCACTGCCGGTACCGCTACAGCCCGCCAAATACGCAGGCGCTCAGCAGCAATCACCGCCTCGCATACCGGCCACGGATTGAACGCACGAACCTGTCGCGCCAGTTCCTCGGCAGAGCGGTTCCAATCCAGCCTGGCCTCGCTCTTTTGCAGCTTGCGGGCGTAGCTCACTCCGGCTGTGGATTGCGCCTGGGGAACTAGGGATTCGCCCCTTAGCAAGGCGCTCAACCCTTCAGTCAGCACGGCAGCGGCCAGCTCTGCCAGCCGGTCATGCAGGCTACCAGCAGTTTCCTCGGTATCGATGGCCGTGCTGTTACAAAGCAATACCGGGCCGGTATCAAGGCCAGCTTCCATCTGCATCAGACAGGTACCGGTGTGCTGATCGCCAGCGAGGATGGCGCGCTGAATCGGCGCCGCCCCACGCCAGCGGGGCAGCAGTGAAGCATGCACATTCCAGCAACCATATTTGGGTATTGCCAGTACTTCCGGCGGCAGAATGAGTCCATAGGCCACCACTACCAGTAGGTCGGGGGCGAACTCGCGCAGCCGTTGCTGCACGGTTGCCTCGCGCAAGCTGGACGGCTGTTCGACCGCCACTCCCAGTGCCTGCGCCCAATGTTTGACGGGTCCCGGTTGCCGTCGCCGACCCCGGCCGGACGCTCGATCGGGTTGGCTGTACACCCCCAGCAACCGTGCAGCACTGTTATGACAAGCTTGCAGACATGGCAGTGCAAAGTTCGGCGTCCCCGCGAACACCAGGCGCAATGGCACTCGCGGCATAACTCAGGTACCGACAGCGAGACGGCGCTGCTTAT
>CAYOLM010000003.1:0-28226 GCA_964404785.1 uncultured Mizugakiibacter sp. | reverse complement strand
AAGGTACTGACAGTGCGGTTTAGAGCATGAACGACGAACGACAGGGCAGAGCCGGGGAGACCGGCAAGATCCTCTACTGTTCCTTCTGCGGAAAGAGTCAGCACGAGGTACGCAAACTGATTGCTGGCCCCTCTGTGTTCATTTGTGATGAATGCGTGCAGTTGTGCAACGATATTATTCGCGAGGAACTGGAGGAGAAATCTTCGTCAAACCGTGAGCATCTGCCACGGCCACGCGAGATCATGGATACCCTCGATCAATATGTAATCGGTCAGTCTCTGGCGAAAAAATCCCTGGCGGTAGCTGTGTACAACCACTATAAACGCCTCCAGTCCATGCAGAAAGAGGACGATGTCGAACTGTCCAAATCCAATATTCTGTTGATTGGCCCGACCGGTTCCGGCAAGACCTTATTGGCCGAAACCCTGGCCAGGTTGCTGAATGTGCCCTTCACCATTGCCGATGCGACCAGTCTCACCGAGGCCGGGTATGTGGGTGAGGATGTTGAAAACATCATTCAGAAGTTATTGCAGCGTTGTGATTATGATGTTGAGAAAGCCCAGAATGGCATCGTCTACATTGATGAAATCGACAAGATTTCACGTAAGAGTGAAAACCCGTCCATAACCCGGGATGTCTCTGGAGAAGGCGTCCAGCAAGCTCTGCTCAAGCTCATCGAGGGCACGATTGCCTCGGTGCCACCGCAAGGTGGACGTAAGCACCCCCAGCAGGAGTTCCTGCAGGTTGATACGCGTAATATCCTGTTCATTTGCGGCGGTGCCTTTACCGGCCTGGAAAAGATCATCCAGCGGCGTTCTGAGAGTACTGGGATCGGTTTCAACGCTGATCTTCGCAGCAAGAAGCGCACTGCAAATCTGGGCAAGGTTTTGCACGAAGTTGAACCGGAGGACTTGGTTCATTTTGGTCTGATCCCCGAGTTTGTCGGACGCTTGCCAGTGGTGGCGACGCTTGAGGAACTGGATGAACACTCACTGATAAAAATTCTTACTGAGCCCAAGAATGCCCTGACCAAACAATTCCAAAAACTTTTTTCAATGGAAGATGTGGAATTGGAGTTCCGCCCCGATGCACTCTCGGCCATTGCCCACAAGGCCATCAAGCGCAAAACCGGCGCTCGTGGTCTACGTACGATCCTCGAATATGTGTTACTGGAAACTATGTTCGATCTGCCCTCTCTCGAGCATGTGAGCAAGGTTGTGCTTGATGAAGGGGTGATCAATGGTCAGGCTGAACCCTATCTTATTTATCGCGGCAACCTGAAACCGGCGGTGGCCTCTGAGAGTGCCGGCGACGCAGCCTGAATACGGTTAATTAGTTAGCTGGCCGGTTTGCGGGTTGCTCGCAGTCTCCAGAGGGCTTCGTCATGGCCTGATTCGCCGGGTTCTCTTGTGCACCCCTTGGAGCGCCCTCATTTCCATGTAGGCTGCCGATGTCGCGGTGTAGCGTAAGTACCCTTTTTCTTATTCAATTCGATGGAAATCATGGCCAAACAAACTACTGACAAGATCCTGGAACTTCCGGAATTGGTTCCGGTACTCCCCTTACGGGATGTTGTGGTCTATCCGCACATGGTGATTCCCCTGTTTGTAGGGCGCAGCAAATCGATGCGGGCGCTGGAAGAAGCCATGAATGGTGAGCGTCAGATATTGCTGGTTGCCCAGCACGCTCCGGATGTAGAAGATCCCGAAGAGAGTGATCTCTACCGAACCGGTACGGTGGCTTCTGTTCTGCAAATGCTCAAACTGCCTGACGGGACGGTTAAGGTCCTGGCTGAAGGACGCTCCCGGGTACAAATCGTTCACTATCAGAATGGCTCTGATATGTTGCAGGCCGAAGTACAGGTAATCGAATCGGTCTATTCGGGAAGTGAAAAAGAACTGGAGGTGATTTCACGCAGCCTGATTGGGATGTTCGAGCAGCTACTCAAGCAAAGCCGCAAGTTACCACCTGAAATCATGTCGACCCTTTCGGGTATCGATGATCCGGGACGCTTGGCCGATACTATTGCGGCGCACCTATCTGTACGCATTCCCGACAAGCAGAAAGTTCTGGAAACCGCGGAAGTGGTTACCCGCTTAGAGCTTCTCATCGGCTTGGTGGATAGCGAAATCGATATGCAACAAGTCGAGAAACGTATCCGTGGCCGGGTCAAGTCACAGATGGAGAAGAGTCAGCGCGAGTACTACCTCAATGAGCAGATCAAGGCGATCCAGAAGGAGCTGGGCGAAGGCGATAACGCTGATGAAATTGCCGAGCTCGCCAACAAGATCGAAATAGCGGGTATGCCGAAAATGGTGCATACCAAGGCCAGGCAGGAACTGGCTAAGCTAAAACATATGTCGCCGATGTCGGCTGAGGCGACCGTAGTTCGTAATTATCTGGACTGGATCATTGGCGTGCCCTGGAAAAAGCGCAGCAAGTTGCGTAAAGATTTGGTGCTTGCCAAGGAGGTTCTGGATACCGATCACTACGGGCTTGAAAAGGTCAAGGAACGCATCCTGGAGCACTTGGCGGTACAACAGCGGGTCAAGCGGATGAAAGGCCCGATCCTCTGTTTGGTCGGGCCACCAGGGGTCGGCAAGACCTCCTTAGGCCGCTCAATCGCCCGGGCAACGCATCGTACCTTCGTACGCATGAGCTTGGGTGGAGTTCGCGACGAGGCCGAGATACGTGGTCACAGACGTACCTACATCGGTTCAATGCCGGGTAGAATTCTGCAGAATATGGCCAAGGCCGGCACCCGTAATCCGTTGTTCATGCTGGACGAGATCGACAAGATGTCCATGGACTTTCGCGGCGATCCATCCTCGGCGCTACTGGAAGTGCTTGATCCGGAGCAAAACCATATCTTCAACGATCACTACCTTGAAGTGGATTTCGATCTCAGCGAGGTAATGTGGATTGCAACCGCCAACTCGCTCAACATCCCCCCACCGCTGCTTGACCGCATGGAGGTAATTCGTATTCCCGGCTATACCGAAGACGAAAAGTTGGCTATCGCTGATAACTATCTGGTTCCGAAACAGCTTATAGCTAACGGGCTCAAGCCGGACGAAATCGTAATTGATGATGCCAGTATTCGCGAGATGGTCCGCTACTACACACGGGAATCTGGCGTTCGTGGTCTGGAACGTGAGCTAGCCAAGATTTCCCGTAAGGTGGTCAAGGAGTTGGTTCTATTCGAGGCATCGGCAAAGTCAAAGCGAGCTATTGCCAAGGCCCGGGCGAAAACACCCAGCCAGCGCAAGACGGTAAGAAACGCTGCCCCATCGAAGAAGCCATGTGTGCGGGTCAAGCCAAGTAAGCTCAACCATTACCTCGGCGTACGCCAGTTTAGCTTCGGTTGTGCCGAATCGCAGAACGAGGTGGGCGTGGTAACGGGCTTGGCCTGGACCTCCGCAGGTGGTGACCTGCTCAGCATTGAAGCTGCCGTTTTGCCGGGTAAAGGCAAGCTGATGCACACCGGGCAGCTTGGTGATGTAATGCAAGAATCCATACAAGCGGCATTGTCCGTGGTCCGTGCCCGGAGTGTGGCATTCGGCCTGGATCCTGAGTTTCATCAGAAATGTGATCTGCATGTCCATGTTCCGGAAGGTGCTACTCCCAAGGATGGGCCGAGTGCCGGAATTGCTATGTGTACTGCACTAGTTTCAGCACTGACTAAAATACCCTTACATGCCAATGTAGCCATGACCGGAGAAATTACCTTGCGAGGCCGGGTGCTACCGATTGGTGGCCTGAAGGAAAAACTTCTGGCGGCCCATCGGGGTGGTATTCATACCGTACTGATTCCGGAGGAAAATCGTAAGGATCTGGCCGATATACCAGATAACGTCAAGGCTTCACTTGATATCCATTGTGTGAAGTGGATCGACGAAGTGCTTGATCTTGCGTTGGCCGAGCCACTTCAACAGAAAATTCAGGACGAGCCGGAGGGGAAAACTATATTCAAAACGGAAATCAAATCGCAAGCGACGGCGAGGGATTTGCCTGACAGCCCGAGGCATTGACCTAGCCGCGAGCCTTTGCTATACGCGTTGAAACCTTATGTCAGCTTGTGTTGCGGGGTTTTGGAGGCACTGGTATAAAGGCAGCACCGTCGATCTTCATGAGAACCCAGATCGTGCGGGGATCGTGGGGAGGGCAGTACAAGATTGCACTATTTTAGTTCGAGCTGGACCCGAACCATTCCAAATTATTTTTCGTGTTTGATAAAGAACACACTGAGGGAGTTGCTATGAACAAATCTGATCTGATTGATGCCATGGCTGATTTAGCCGGTCTGAGTAAGGCTGAGGCGGGCCGTGCACTTGAGGCTTTTATCGAGTCGGCCAAGAAAGCGCTGAAGAAGAACGATACGATTTCCCTGGTAGGCTTTGGAACCTTCAGTGTGCGTGAGCGCGCTGCGCGTACCGGGCGCAATCCTCGCACGGGCGAGACAATCAAGATCAAAGCCTCCAAGAATCCAACCTTTAAGGCGGGTAAGGCTCTCAAGGACGCCGTAAATTAAGTTTGTCGTTGTGGGTGCTTAGCTCAGCGGTAGAGCATCGCCCTTACAAGGCGAGGGTCGGGGGTTCGAAACCCTCAGCACCCACCATATATCAAGAATTTGTGCGTATGGCCCGGCCTTAGAAACCGGGCTTTTTTTGTGAACGATACGGCCCACGTATCCCAGACCATGTGATACGGTTGAATCACGAGTGTCCCGCAGGCTTTCTTACGGACATGCTCCCGTGTTTCAAGATCACCCAAAGGTTACATCACCAACCATTTTTGACGCGCAGCAACATTTCATGCTATTCCAATGGTTTGCTTGCTGCAGTGTGTGGCGGGCCACCCGCTTACGGAGTATTGATGGATGAGCGCGCACCACAAGGCCTGTATGACCCAGCCTGGGAACATGACAGCTGCGGATTTGGCCTGATCGCACAGATCGACAATCAGCCATCTCGGGAACTGGTGGATCATGCCTTTGAGGCGTTACGACGGATGTCGCACCGTGGTGGGGTGAGCGCCGATGGTTTGAGTGGGGATGGTTGCGGGGTGTTGTTGTACCGGCCAACGGCATGGCTGCTGGCTCTAGCGGACGAGGCCGGGATCGAACTCGCAGATCGATTCGCCTCGGGCTTGGTATTTTTCCCTCGCGATAATGATTTGATAGCGGGCTTGCAGAGCCGGCTGGAAGCGCGGCTTCTCGCTGAGGGGCTGACTCTGGCCGGTTGGCGTGAGGTACCCATCAATGAAGCCGGATGCGGGCCGATCGCGACGGCAAGCCGGCCCGAGGTACGCCAGGTGTTCGTCGATGCCCCCAAGGATCTGGATGAGCTTACTTTCGAGCGTCGCTTGTTCCGGGTCCGGCGGTTGGTCGAGAAGGACGAGGATTTTGCTAAGAAGGCGTATTTGGTCAGTCTTTCGGCGGCGACCATCGGCTACAAGGCGATGGCGACACCGGGGCGCTTGCGCGAGGTTTATCCCGATCTGCAGCATCCGGCGCTGGCCAGTTCTGCGGTGGTGTTTCATCAGCGCTATTCCACCAATACCTTGCCGCAATGGTCCCTGGCGCAGCCGTTTCGGGTACTCGCTCACAATGGTGAAATCAATACCATTCGTGGTAACCGCAACTGGATGCGCGCGCGGTCTCAGAAAATGCACGCGCCGGATATGGATTTTTCCGGGCTGGGGCCGCTTATTTCCCAGCAGGGTTCGGATTCGCAGAGTCTGGATTCGATGATCGAGACCCTACTAATTGGTGGGTTCGATATGTTGGCGGCGGTACGCATCACTATGCCGCCGGCCTGGCAGGCCCGCGAGGATATTGATGAGGATCTTGAGGCGTTCTATGAATACTACGATCTGCATAGTGAACCCTGGGATGGCCCGGCCGGGGTGGTGCTGTGTGATAACCGTTATGCCGCCTGTGTGCTGGATCGCAACGGTTTGCGTCCGGCGCGTTGGATGCACACCGCAGACAATTACCTGATCGTTGCTTCCGAAGCGGGGCTTTGGGATGTGCCGGCTAACCGGGTGCTGGCCCGGGGACAGCTTGGCCCGGGCGAGATGATCGCCGTGGATCTGCAGGAAAAGCGCTTACTGGATGATGCTGCAGTGGATGCTGTCAATCGAGCCCGGGCACCCTTCAAAGCTTGGTTACGCAAGGGTATGACCTATCTTGAGGCCTACCTGATCGACCCCACTCTGGCGGCTGAGCCTTTGCCGGTGGTGGATTTACGACGTTACCAGAAGTTGTTTTGCCTCAGCGACGAGGAGCAGGATCAGGTTTTGAAGGTTTTGGCGGAGGCGGAATCGGAAGCCATCGGTTCGATGGGCGACGATACCCCGATTGCGGTGCTCTCGCAGCGGTTGCGATCGCCCTACGAATACTGCCGGCAGGCCTTTGCCCAAGTGACCAATCCACCCATTGATCCATTGCGAGAACGTTTGGTGATGTCCCTGTCCACGCAGATTGGTGCTGAAGGCAACTTGTTCGTAACCAGTCCCGACAGTGCCCGCCAGGTGATGCTGAACTCTCCGATTCTTTCCCAGCGCAAGTTGCGTCAGTTGCGGGCCATGGAGCCGTTCGATCGGCATCAAGCCCATTTCGATCTTGCCCATGCCGAGGACGAGGATCTTGAATCGGCCATTGTTCGCTTGTGCGATGCCGCTGAGCTTGCAGTACGTCAAGGTGCCATCCTGCTACTGCTTACCGATAGGCATATTCGCCGCGATCAGATTCCTATTCATGCCTTGCTGGCCACCGGGGCGATTCATGCGCGCCTGGTGGACCGTGGGTTGCGCTGTGATTGCAACCTGATCGTCGAAACCGCAACCACGCGCAATCCGCACCACTACGCCTGCCTGATCGGTTTTGGTGCGACGGCTATATATCCCTGGCTGGCCTACCAAAGTCTGTTTGCGCTGGCCAACGCGGGCCAGATCCGAAGTCCCGATTTTGAACCGGTCAATGAGATTGGACGGCACTACCGGCGGGGTGTCTGTAAAGGCTTACTGAAGATCCTTTCCAAGAGTGGTATTGCCACGGTCACCTCGTATCGCGGCGCACAGTTATTCGAGTTGCTCGGGCTGGATGCCGAGGTGGTGGATCGCTGTTTTCCAGGCACGCCCTCTAGAATCGGTGGAACCCGGTTCGCGGATCTGGATGCCGACCAGCACATTCTGGTGGCCGAGGCCTGGGAGGATACGGTACCGATGCGTGTAGGTGGGGCACACAAGTACATGCACGACGGTGAATCCCACATGTACAACCCCGATGTAGTGAACAGCCTGCAGCGGGCGGTACGAACCGGAGATTTTGTCGACTACATGACCTATGCCCAGTTGGTACAGGGCCGGGCGGCATCGACCCTGCGTGACTTACTGCATCTGCGTGAGTCGGCAGTACCGTATCGGTTGGAAGATGTCGAACCGGCGTCATCCATTCTCAAGCGTTTCGATTCTGCCGGCATGTCGCTGGGAGCGTTGTCCCCTGAAGCGCACGAGTCGCTGGCTATTGCCATGAACCGGCTTGGTGGCCGTTCCAATTCCGGTGAGGGTGGAGAAGATCCGCTTCGTTATGGGACTGAGCGCATGTCGAAGATTAAACAGGTGGCCTCGGGACGTTTTGGCGTTACCCCGGCTTATCTGGTACATGCCGAGGTTTTGCAAATCAAGATCGCCCAAGGAGCGAAGCCTGGCGAAGGTGGACAGTTGCCCGGACACAAGGTCAATGCTCTGATTGCCCGGTTGCGCTACGCCCGGCCCGGCATCGGACTGATCTCACCTCCACCACATCACGACATCTATTCGATCGAGGATCTGGCACAGCTGATCTATGACCTTAAGGAGATCAATCCGCAAGCACTGGTGTCCGTCAAGCTGGTTGCCCATGCCGGGGTGGGTACGGTCGCGGCGGGTGTGGCCAAGGCCGGCGCCGACCTGATCACTATTTCCGGGCATGACGGCGGTACCGGAGCGAGCCCACTCAGTTCGATTCACTATGCTGGGGTGCCGTGGGAACTCGGCTTGGCCGAAACCCACCAGACCCTGTGTCGTAATGGCTTGCGAAAGCGGGTGATTCTGCAGACTGATGGCGGCCTGAAGACTGGTCTCGATGTAATCAAGGCGGCCATTCTCGGTGCCGACAGTTTCGGTTTCGGTACGGCACCAATGATTTCGTTGGGCTGCAAGTACCTGCGTAACTGTCATCTGAACAATTGTGCGACCGGCATAGCCACTCAAAACGAGGTCCTGCGATCGCAGCATTTTTCCGGTTCACCGGAGGGGGTGATGAATTTCTTCAGCTTTGTCGCCGAAGAGACGCGGATGCTGTTGTCGAAGCTTGGACTCGGCAGTCTCGGCGAGCTGGTGGGGCGTACCGATTTGCTGACCGTGGTCGAGGGCAGCACTGCTCGGCAGCACCGCTTGGATCTGACCCCCTTACTCGCGGGGGGGCTGGACCTGATTGTGGATCCCGGCTGCATCGCACCACGACCGCCACACCTGCCATCCCCCCTGGCCCAGCGCATCATCGTGGATACCGAACAGGCGGTGGTCGAACGCCAGGGTGGACGCTTTGAATACGCGATTGCCAACACCGACCGATCTATTGGTGCCCGTCTATCCGGAGAGGTGGCGCGGCGCTGGGGTAATCTTGGCATGAGTGAGGCCCCGATTGAACTCATGTTGCACGGCAGTGCCGGGCAGAGCCTTGGTGCCTGGAATGCCGGGGGCGTGCATATTGTGCTTGAGGGTGAAGCCAACGACTATGTTGGCAAGGGCATGGCTGGCGGATGCATCGTGGTACGCCCCTTTGTAGGCACACGTTATCCAAGCCAGGAGGGTGCCATCATCGGTAATACCTGTCTATATGGAGCGACCGGGGGCGAATTGTTTGCCGCCGGCCGTGCCGGTGAACGTTTTGCAGTACGCAATTCTGGTGCCGTGGCAGTGGTTGAGGGTAGCGGTGACCATTGTTGTGAATACATGACCGGCGGTGTGGTGGTGCTGCTGGGTCGCAGTGGTTGGAACTTTGGCGCCGGGATGACCGGAGGATTTACCTACATGCTCGATCTGGAGCGTATTTTCGTTGACCGCTACAACCACGAACTGGTTGACATTCATCGTATTTCTCTGGAAGGCATGGAACAGCACTTGCATTACCTACGCAGCTTACTCGCACGCCATATTGAGGAAACCGGAAGCCTCTGGGCCCGGCGTTTGCTGGATGACTTTCGCGATGTACTGCACAAGTTCTGGATGGTCAAACCCAAGGCTGCGACACTCGAATCGCTGGTGGCCGAATTGCGGGATGCAGCATGAGTGCCAAGAAGCTTTTCCAGTTCCTCGAAGTTCAGCGGGTAATGCCGCCCGAGCTGTCGGTACCGGTTCGGATACAGGGTTATGACGAAATCTACGGTAACTTTGAGCCTGCCGAAGCCGCTTCGCAGGCGGCACGCTGTATGGATTGCGGCAACCCTTATTGCGAGTGGAAGTGCCCGGTACACAACTACATTCCCAATTGGCTGAAGCTGGCCGAAGAGGGCCGTATTATCGAGGCAGCCGAGCTGATGCATGCGACCAATCCGTTACCGGAGATCTGTGGACGGGTCTGTCCAGTAGATCGCTTGTGCGAGGGGGCCTGTACCCTGAATGATGGTTTTGGGGCGGTGACTATCGGTTCCATTGAACGCTGGGTGGTCGACGAGGCGTTTCGCCAGGGCTGGCGTCCGGACCTGACAGCGGTGACCCCGATGGATCGCAGTGTGGCCGTGGTCGGCGCCGGGCCCGGTGGGCTGGCGGTGGCCGATCGCCTGCTGCGCGCCGGTGTCAAGGTCGAAGTGTTTGATCGTTACGAGGAAATTGGCGGGTTGCTGACTTTCGGTATTCCGTCGTTCAAACTCGACAAAGAGGTGATACGGATACGTAGAACGGTACTCGAAGAAATGGGCGCGCGGTTTCATCTCGGCGTAGAAATCGGTTGTGATCGCAGTTTTGACAGTCTGCTCGAAGCCCATGATGCCGTATTCATGGCAACCGGAGCCTATGGCGCACTGGATGGTGACTTACCAGGACGGCAACTGGATGGAGTACAGGAGGCCTTACCGTTCCTGATCGCCAACGCAAACCGTTTATTGCAGAGCCGGGCTACATCCAGTGACCCGTGCCTGGATGTAGCGGGCCGCCATGTCGTGGTGCTTGGCGGTGGCGATACCGGCGTGGATTGTGTGCGCACCGCGATACGGCTAGCAGCGATACGGCTGGGTGCTGCCAGTGTGCGCTGCGTATACCGACGTGATGAGGCCAATATGCCCGGGTCGCCGCGTGAGATAGTCAACGCTCGGGCCGAAGGCGTCGAATTCCTGTTCCAGCGTCAGCCGCTGCGCATTCTTGGCGATGGCCGGGTTTCTGGGGTGGAAGTCGTGGCTACCGAGCTGGTTGCCGAAGCCGGTGGGCGAGCTCGGCCGCGGAACGTAGCCGGTAGTGAGAGCGTGCTCGCCGCCGATGCGGTGATCCTCGCTTTCGGCTTTCGTGCCGAGCCACCCGACTGGTGTGCGAGCCTGGGTATCGAGACCAGCGAGGATGGCCGTATCCGAGTTGGCCACGAGGGTCGTCTGCCGCAGCAGACTTCGCATCCACGGGTGTTTGCCGGCGGTGACATGGTACGCGGTGCCGACCTGGTGGTACGGGCGGTCTACGACGGACGGGAAGCGGCCGCCTCCATTTTGCGTGGCTTCAATGCTGACGCAGGTAAGGCGGCACTGGCTGGCTGAGTGGCTGGTGGTGGCGTGCTACGGCCTGCCGCCGTGGGCTGAAAGCGGTAGCGTTCGGTATTACTGCTGGTTTGGATGCCGGTGATTTGGGTTTTATGGTGCATCTGACTTAGTACCAAATGACCTTTCCAGATTATCAGATTCTCGGTTACGCTGACCTTCACATTGATGTGAATAACGAAAAACTTACGAAATGCAATGGACATGCTCTGGCGCACGGCGACCGGTATCCCAGCCTGGTTCAACCACACATCCATGCGGCCTCGGTAGCTCTGTAGGCCGTCCTGGTCTTGCTTGGACATTTTTGGTGGCATTTTGAATTCCAGTAGCTGCTGCGTTGTGCCGCGTACCTGTACTGTGGACTGCTTCAGTAGGGTGGCACCTTGCATTTTGCGCAGTAGATCCGGGGCGTAGGAAAGAATCTCCATAAGCTGAGTGGGGTCGATGCTACTCAGCAGATTTTGTATTGGCTCAGGAGTATTGGCTTGTTTAGCGTTGGCCGCTTGTTCAGCCCGGACCTTGCGTAGCAGTGCTACCGGGAAGTGCAGTTCCAGGCCCTGCGGGCCGTCGCGTACGGCCATCGATAAGTGTGCCTGGGTGGTAACCGGTGGGTCCTTGCCCTGGGTGCTGGTGTTTTGAATACGCAGAGTGCCGGCGATCGCCTGTGTACCTTCGAGCGAGGCCAGTTTGGTCTTGAGTGTGGCCACGACATCGGCGTGGACCGGGATGCTTAGCAGCAAGCCGGTACTGAGGGCGACAAGGGTCAAGAATGAATTGGGTCCCGACATGCGCGTTCTCCCTGCCCGGATGGCTTCGACCGCTAGCTTGGGTGATGTATGCCCGTCACGCAAGCGCATCGACATCGCTCTGTGCAGGGTGTTTGCCGTAGCGAGGCGCGATGTTCCCATGCGTGCTTGCAGCCAGGGCCAGGGTCGCGGTGTGCGTATTCAGTTGCGCAGGTGGCGGTACAGGGTGCTGCGGCTGACCCCAAGCCGCCGTGCGGCAGCGGACAGGTTGCCAGCGCAGGCCGCCAGGGCATCCTGCATGACCGAGTGTTCGAGGGCCTTCAGGGAGGCTGGGTTATGCGATGCGCCATGGGCCGGTTGCGTTGCGGGGGGTGAGTCGTTGCGCAACGTGTCGGGCAGGTCGTCGAGACCGATGGTCGTGGACGTCGTTGCCAGTACAAGTAGCATACGTAAGACTCCGAGCAGCTGGCGCATGTTTCCGGGCCAGGGATGCGCCGCCAGGCATTGCAGTGCGTCGTAGCCGATGCTGATTCCGGCATCAGTGCCACCCAATGCCGCCCATAAGCGTGTGATCAATGCCGGCAGATCGGGATGTTCGCGCAGCGGTGGCAGCTGCAGTACGGTCTGGGCGATGCGGTAGTAGAGATCTTCACGGAAGCGGTGCCCGGCCACCGCTTCGTCCAGATGACGATGGCTGGCGGCGATCACCGTGAAGTTCACTTGTACCGGTGTGCCCCCACCCAGAGGGGTGATCTCGCGTTCTTGCAGTACCCGCAGCAGCCGGCTTTGCAGGGCCAGGGGCATATCGCCGATCTCATCCAGAAACAGTACCCCGCCATCGGCCTCCCGTAACAATCCCCTGGCACCCTCGCGCCGTGCCCCGGTGAAGGCCCCGGCACGATAACCGAACAGTTCGGCCTCGATCAGACCCTCTGGCAGTGCCGCGCAGTCCACTGCCACGAATGGTCCGTTCGCCCGGGTACTGCGGTGATGCAGTTCACGGGCGACCACTTCCTTGCCGCTGCCCGTCTCGCCGTGCAATAGGATCGGGATGTCAGCATCCAGCAGTCGCACATGACGGTCAAGCTGGCGGTTGAAGTGCTCGTCGAACAAGGGTTCGAGCTGGCGTAAGGGCAGGGGTGGGGTACCCACTTGGCGAGGGGTTCGACTGAGGCGTATGGGTACCCGCTCGTGTCGCGACTGGAACTCCAGACCGCCGGTGGCATGCAAGGTCCGCGTGTCCGGCCCGCGTGGGGTTGCCGATTCAAACAGAGTGTCGTAGCGGCAGTGACCGACCTCGCTCCAATCCACTCCCAGCATGTCCAGTGCATAGCGGTTGGCCGCGACCAGATGATGATCCTCAAAGACCAGCACACCTTCCCGGTGGGTGCCCAGAAGCGTTGCGTCAGGATGTAGCCGGAGCACATCACGACCGGGGAGATCGCGTTCCAACAGACGGCGTTCGATCTGGTCTACGGCAAAGCGCACCATACCTAGTGCATGCACCTGATGGACGCTGGCGTCGCCGGATAGGTCCAGCACCCCGACGGTACGACCGCGCCCGTCGAAAATGGGCGAGGCCGAACAACTGAGCAAGCGATGCACGCCGAAGTAATGCTCGGCCCCGCGCACCTCGACCGGTCTTCGTTCATGCAGGGCCGTGCCGATAGCATTCGTACCAGTATGCACCTCGCTCCAGGTCACGCCGGGACGGAGTGCTACTCGCGCGGCCTTGTTGAGAAACTCAGCACTTCCCATGGCATCGAGTATGAGTCCGTCCGGTGTTGTCAGGATAACCACGCTGTCCGTGGCCTTGGCGTCGGTATACAGGGCTTCCATTTCCGGTCGGCAGAGACGCCGGATATCCTCGTTTTGCTGGTGCAGCGCGCGTAGTGCGGCCTGTTCCAGCGGTTCGGCTTCCAGTCGGGTGTCGGTGGTCAATCCGAAGTGTTGGCAGCGGCGCCAAGAATCGAGGATGGTGTCCGGGATCAAGCCACGCGGATTCTGTCCGGTCTCAAAGAAGCGTTGACGGGCAGAGCGTAGGGTGTTGGCAGAGTGGATTCGGTGCATCGAGGGTATGAGGTGTCGCAAAATGCGACACCCTACAAACGGCTTGTTTCCCTATAGAACACATTCTGTGGTCATTATACAAGTGTGAACTAAAAAAAGATTTGCTGCGATGCGTCATATTTATGCGTTGCCTACGTGTATATCGGCCTGGATAGTAATACTGCAACGCAGCAAAATCCGGAGTGGTGCTCGGTGGCATGGTTCATGCGTTAGGAAAAGTTTCTCATCACGGAGCACAAGCCCATGGCACCACTCGAACAACAACATCTCTCGGTACAGGTTCCCTTCAAGGAGCGTTACGACAACTTTATCGGTGGCCAGTGGGTGGCCCCGGTGGCGGGGCGTTATTTCGAGAATGTCACACCGGTCACCGGTCAGCCATTCTGCGAGATCGCCCGTTCGGACAAGGACGACATCGAGCTTGCCCTGGATGCCGCCCATGCGGCGAAGGACGCCTGGGGCAAGACATCGGTGGCCGATCGGGCCCTGGCTCTCCACCGGATTGCCGACCGCATGGAACAGAATCTCGATCTGCTGGCTCATGCCGAGACCTGGGATAATGGCAAACCGATCCGCGAAACCACGGCTGCCGACGTACCTCTGGCGATCGACCATTTTCGCTATTTCGCCGGGGCTATCCGTGCTCAGGAAGGTGGCATCAGCGAAATCGACCAGGATACGGTTGCTTACCACTTTCACGAGCCGCTAGGGGTCGTTGGGCAGATCATTCCCTGGAACTTCCCATTATTGATGGCAACCTGGAAACTGGCACCAGCGCTGGCCGCGGGTAACTGCGTGATCATCAAACCGGCCGAACAGACACCGGCCAGCATCCTGGTTTGGGCGGAACTCATCGGTGATTTGCTGCCTCCGGGAGTGCTCAACATCGTCAACGGCTTTGGTCTGGAGGCGGGCAAGCCATTGGCTGCCAGTAACCGTATCGCCAAGATTGCCTTCACTGGTGAAACTACGACGGGTCGACTGATCGGCCAGTACGCCAACCAGAACCTGATTCCGGTCACGTTGGAACTGGGTGGTAAATCACCGAACATCTTCTTTGCTGATGTGGCCAATGCCGACGATGATTTCTTCGACAAGGCGATTGAGGGTTTTGTACTTTTCGCCTTCAACCAGGGTGAAGTATGTACCGCTCCTAGTCGTGCCCTGATTCAGGAATCGATCTACGACAAGTTCATGGAGCGGGCTCTTAAGCGGGTCGCGGCAATCATTCAGGGTAACCCACTCGATCCCACTACCATGCTTGGGGCGCAGGCCTCCAGCGAGCAGCTGGAGAAGATTCTTTCTTACTTTGACATTGGCAAGCAGGAGGGCGCCAAGATATTGATTGGCGGCGAGCGCAACATCCTGGATGGTGGACTGAAGGATGGTTATTACGTCAAGCCTACGATTTTTCTAGGTCATAACAAGATGCGGGTGTTCCAGGAGGAGATTTTCGGTCCGGTGGTCTCAGTGACCACCTTCAAGGACGAGGATGAGGCCATGGCTATAGCCAATGACACCCTGTATGGCCTGGGTGCCGGGGTATGGAGCCGCGATGCCAATCGCTGCTATCGATTCGGCCGGGGTATCCAGGCCGGCCGGGTCTGGACCAACTGCTATCACGCCTATCCGGCACATGCCGCATTTGGCGGCTACAAGCAGTCCGGAATCGGGCGCGAGAATCATCGGATGATGCTCGACCACTATCAGCAGATCAAGAACATGCTGGTCAGTTATTCACCGAAGAAACTGGGTTTCTTCTGAGCTTTCTCGCCCCGGCCACGCGTCGTCTGGCCGGGGCGAAGTGCCGGATGGAGGTTGAAAATGGGCGATAAGTTTCCCGAGCAGGTACAGGCCACCGCAGCAGCCGTGGAGTTGATCGAACGACTGCGTACGCGTCACGGACCACTGCTATTTCATCAGTCTGGAGGTTGTTGTGACGGATCTTCGCCGATGTGTTACCCGCAGGATGATTTTATCGTTGGTGACCGTGACGTACTTCTTGGAGAAATTGCTGCCGCACCGTTTTACATCAGCCCCTCCCAGTTTGAGTACTGGAAGCACACTCAGTTGCTCATCGATGTCGTGCCGGGTCGTGGCGGTATGTTTTCACTGGAAAACGGCGAGGGTGTACGTTTTCATACCCGCTCGAGATTGTTCAACGCCGTGGAGATCAGTGCGCTGATCGAGGCGGGACGGTTTGGCTCCTGAGGCTTCAATCATGGGTAGAGCAATGAGACGTGAGAACCCCGTTGACCAAGCTGATTTTGGGTAGGGTCCGCATTGAGTTATTCGTAGAGCTGTTCGCCATGCAAGGTGATGTCCAGGCCTTCGGATTCGTCATCTTCGTTCACCCGCAGGCCGATGGCCCAGTCCACTAGTTTAAGAATGACGAACGAACCGATCACATCATAGATAATCGTGAAACCCACACCTTTGGACTGGATCCACAGCTGGCCCAGAATGCTGTGGTGGGCGTTACTGCTTAGGCCCACACCACCTAATATCGTGGCGGAGAACACTCCGGTCAGCAGGGCCCCAACGATACCGCCGATGGCGTGCACCCCGAAGGCGTCGAGAGCATCGTCATAGCCGAGTAGCTGCTTCATATAGACCGCGGTCCAGAAACAAACCAGCCCGGCCAGCAGGCCGATGGTCAAGGCCCCACCGATACCGACAAAACCCGCCGCGGGGGTGATCGCAACCAGTCCGGCGACCGCCCCGGAACTCATGCCGAGTAGCGTGGGTTTACCACGCATGGCCCACTCCGCCCCCATCCAGGCTAGAGCTGCTACACCGGCGGCAAGCTGAGTGACGGCCATGGCCATGCCCGCGGTGCCGTTGGCCGCCAGTGCCGAGCCGGCATTGAAACCGAACCAGCCCACCCATAGCAGGGCTGCGCCAGTCATGGTGTAGGCAAGGTTGACCGGGGGCATGGGCTGCACCCCAAGCCCTTTGCGTTTACCCAGCATCAGGGCCGCGATGAGCCCGGCAATACCGGCGTTGATGTGCACCACGGTACCCCCGGCGAAATCCTGTACGCCATCACCCATCAGCCAGCCACCACCCCAGACCATATGGGCGATGGGGGCGTAGACCAGCAGCGACCAGAGACCGAGAAACCAGAGCATGGCGGAGAATTTCATGCGCTCCGCAACAGCACCGATAATCAGCGCCGGGGTGATGATGGCAAAGGTCATCTGAAAGGTCATGAAAACCATTTCCGGAATGGATCCGGTCAGGGTTGCAGGACCGATGCCACGTAGGAACAAGGCGCTGAAGTTGCCGATGAAGGCACCGTTACCCTTGAATGCCAGTGAATAGCCGACGACAACCCACAGTACCGTTACCAGGCAGGTGATGGCGAAGGTGGCCGCGGCAACCGAAAGCAGATTCTTGCGCCGGACCATGCCGCCGTAGAACAGCGCCACCCCGGGAATCGTCATCATCAGTACCAGGGCGGTCGATACCAGCATCCAGGCGGTATCACCGGTATTGAGAGTGGGGGCAGCCGGGGCGGCAAGGGCCAGGCCGGGAAGTATCAGCAGAGCGATGGCCAGAGCGGCAAGGGTAAAAATCCTGCCGGTAGATAGAATAAGCGTGGGGCGACGTAGCATGGGTAGATTCCTCACGTGTAGAGGGTATGGACGTTCAGATGGCATCGATATCGGTTTCACCGGTTCGGATGCGAACGGCTTGCTCCAGGGGTAGAACGAAAATCTTGCCATCGCCAAACTTACCGGTGCGGGCGGTACTGCTAATGGTTTCGATGGCTCGTTCGACCAGATCGTCATCCATGGCGACCTCAAGTTTTACTTTGGGCAGAAAATCGACCACATATTCCGCCCCCCGGTAGAGCTCGGTATGACCTTTCTGTCGGCCAAAGCCTTTGACCTCACTCACTGTGATGCCTTGCACACCTATTGCGGAGAGTCCTTCGCGAATTTCATCGAGTTTGAAGGGTTTGATGATGGCAATAAGCAGCTTCATAAGATGTCCTTGGTGGTAGCCGGGCTTGGCTCCCGGGTTCACTCACCGTTGCACGACTCATGCCAGCAGGTTGCCAGGGTCCAGCTACAACCACTGCCGTACCTGAGAGCCTGATTAGAGGAATAGATTGCACCTTTACAAGACAATATAACGCACCATAATAGTGCAATTATTACCCGTGCTAACCCATGGTGTGGGAGGGTATCGGTGCGGGTGCCGAGAGTGTTGTGGGCGTCAGAACACGCCCAATAACAGCTTTGTGGCAGCGGGTGGATTTTCGGTAGCTGCTCTTTTAGTCAGACCAGGGGGGCAGAGGCTTGTCATTATCCCCGTCGTCATCAACCAGGTAGGTCCTTTGCATCGGACTCACAGAAAAGCTGGGAATCGGCTGTGGAACGATAACAGGTGAAGCTAGGTTTCCTGCCGTGTCGATCGGGTCCGTACCGATTAGCGAGTGGGGTTGAACAGCAAAGTCCAGCAATCGGGATCACCTGCCAGCAGTTCCAGTCCGGGCCGCGGGGGAGGTAGGCAGGGGCTGGCCGCGAAGTGCTGGGCGAGAGCAGTGGCCGCAGGGGAAAAATAGACAGTGACTTCACAATGCAGACCGTGCCCCAACTCGTGCCGCTTGAATACGGCCAGGTCTGCCGGACATCCGGTCGAGGCGTAGAGATCCCGGTAGTGTTGCTCAATTTCCCCAATGGGGAGGTCGGCGAGTAGGCCGTCACCTAACGATAGCTGGAACCAGGTTTGGGTCATGGGAAATATCTTTTATCGAGAGGCCTGAATATTGGGGGGTCCGACTCAGCCAGCCGTACAGATCTGGCGAGGAGTATAAATGCATCGTCGGCCCTTTCCGTAGCTCTGATGCCCAGTTGCCAGGTGTTTCATTTGATCGATAATGGCTGGCGGTTCAATATCTGGCCGGGTTGAGCCGCAAGCTGATCAAGCCTGCTGACAAGCGCTGGCATGTGAAGTATCCGGTTGGTATGGCTTGGGATGCATGGCTGGGCATCCGGACCGTGGTACCGGATACTATTCCAGGTAAGGATCCTAACCGGTAGCCAGAAATGCTTAGAGTAAGGCTGGCGTGCCGGACGCTGTCGCCTCGAATCGGTCGCGACGCTCTGTCAAACTTGGCGAAGGGATCATCTGCTGGAATGGAAACGGCGGCTCGATGGGCCTGCATGGAAGCCACTGTAGATACCCGTGTCGGATGTATTGTCTCCCCAAAATAGAGAATTCTTTATGCGTACTCTTGCTCCCCTGTTGATTGCCTGGCTCGTTTTTGTGGTGGTCCCCATACCGGCTAGTGCTGCCGGAAAGGATCTGCAGACCCCCATTTCTACCCAGGCACTGGATTTCAGTACCGGGGTGTCGATGCTGCAGTCACTGCGGGGCATCAAGCCGGTGCTGGCCCGTCATGCCATGGTGGTGACCGCTCAGCATTTGGCTACTGAGATCGGTGTGAACATCCTGAAGCAGGGTGGCAATGCCGTGGACGCTGCCGTAGCCATCGGCTATGCACTGGCCGTCGTGCATCCATGTTGTGGCAACATCGGCGGCGGTGGATTTATGATCCTGCATCGTGCCAATGGCCAGAGCATCTTTCTCAACTTTCGTGAAAAGGCGCCGCTGCAGGCCTATCCGACCATGTACCAGAATGCCAAGGGCGATGTGGTGCCCGGTCTGAGTACCGAGACCTACCTGGCCGTGGGTGTTCCGGGTACGGTGATGGGCCTGAACACGGCACTGAAAAAGTACGGCACAATGAGCCTGAAGCAGGTGATGGCACCGGCCATTGCGCTGGCCCGGGACGGCTACATCCTTGCACCCGGCGATGTGCACATCCTCAATGAACGGATCAAGGACTTCTACGAGCATGCCAATGTCGGCGATATTTTTCTCCACCATGGCAAGCCATGGAAGGTGGGCGAGCGCCTGCGACAGCCCGAACTCGCGCATACTCTCGGGCTTATCGAGAAGGGCGGTAGCCGCGCGTTTTATCACGGTTCGATCGCCCGGGCTATCGTTGCTGCTAGCAAGGCTCATCACGGTCTGCTGACCATGAGGGATTTCGCTGACTACAGCGTGGTCTGGGCCAAGCCGGTCGAATGCGAATACCGTACTTACACCATCGTGTCCGATCCACCGCCCAGCTCGGGCGGTACCACGATCTGTGAGATTCTGCAGATTGTCAAACCCTATCCACTGGCGAAATGGGGCTATGCTTCGGTGAACAGCCTGCATTACCTGATCGAGGCCGAACGGCATGCCTTTGCCGATCGCAATACCTATCTCGGTGATCCGGCGTTTGTCCACAATCCGATCCGCAAACTGCTTTCACCGGAACACGTCGCGAAGATCCGTGCAGATATCCATCCGGATGCAGCGACACCCTCATCCGAGGTGAAGGGCAGTCTGGGCCCGGCCGAGGGTAGGCACACGACGCAGATCTCTGTAGTCGATGGCAAGGGCAATGCGGTCAGTATCACCTACACCATCAATTATCTATTCGGTTTGGGGCAGATGGCTGGCAATACCGGCTTCTTTCTCAACAACGAGATGGATGACTTTACCTCCAAGCCCGGCGTACCCAATAGCTTCGGTCTGGTGCAGGGGCGGATCAACCAGATCGAGCCGGGTAAGCGACCACTTAGTTCGATGTCGCCCAGTATGGTGCTGCATCAGGGCAAGCTATTCATGGTCACCGGCAGCCCCGGCGGTTCCACCATCATTTCAACCACGCTGGAGACCATGCTCAACGTGATCGATTTCGGCATGAACATGCAGCAGTCGGTCGATGCTCCTCGTTTTCATGAGCAGTGGTTGCCGTCCATGGTGATGGTGGAGCCGGGCCTGCTGCGGCCTGCAGTAAAGGCCCGCCTGCAGAAGATGGGCTACCGGTTCCGGCAGGTGCATGCCTGGGGTGCAGCCATGTCGATCCTGGCCAATCCGCAGACCGGTTTGCTGGAGGGTGCCGCCGACCGTCGGCGTCCGGCTGCACTGGCCGCCGGTTATTGATACGAAGCGTATCGCTGACTGGGCGGCACCCGGTTTTGGGATACTTCAGGGTTCGGCGCTATTCCGGCTCGGTTTGCACCATCGTTTTACTGAGGATGGAATTTTCCGATAAGGAATAAAAAACCCCGCGGCTTACGCCGCGGGGAGGTATCCATTATCGATTACCTAAACAATCAGGGATGCTGCAAGCAGAGGGTATAGCTGCCGCTGCCTGCATAGGAGGAAACATCCCAAGTGTAGTATCCAGATGCGCCGATATAGCTAATCGACTCACTGGAGGTCGAACCGGTGGAGCTGGAAACCTTGCTCCAGCCATACCAGTTTGACCACTTATACAGATACAGATCGAAATCGGCTGAGCTCGGGCCGGACAAGATACCTTTTTCAGCCCCACCGACGGCATAGTAGTAACTACCGTTTGGCTGGGTCTGATCGGTGCCGCTACCGGACAGGCTGCCAGTGTACTTGGTGTAACCGCTGGGACAGCCTGCTACAGCCACGACCTGCTTGACCGTGATCGATTCGGTCGCGGTGTTGGATACGTTGCCAACACTATCTGTTGCGGTAAAGGTAAATGAATCGCTACCGTAGAAATTCGCAGTCGGCGTGTAGGTAAACGCCCCGGTCGAGGTGTTGGTGATCGACACCGTTCCGTGTGAGGGTTGAGCCGCGATAGCGAAGGTTAGCGCATCACCATCAGAGTCCGATGCCGAAAGCGTACCCGCTACAGCCTTGTTCTCATTGGTACTGACCGAACCATTACTGGCAACCGGAGTCGCGTTGGTGGGCGGTGGTGGTGCGGTGCCTCCTGCAGCGGCCACGATATCGTTGATCAGGTTGGTGGCATTGGGGGTTCCCCAGCCAGTGGGGTGATCCCAGCCGGTGCCGGCCGTGAAAGCACCGTTGCTACCGGAAGTGACATCATGGAAATCACTGCTGTAGTGACCGGCATTGGCATCATTATAGACGGCCGAATTGGACTGGCCGAGGCGGGTGCCACTGTTCTGTGCCACACCATCGGCCCACAAACCGGCGAGTTCAGGAGCAACAAAGCTGGTACCACCATAAACCGCCCAGGAGCCATTCAGCAGGACTGAATAACCGGTACTGGGATCAGCATTCATGGACAGGTCGGCGGTGTTGCGCTTGTTGTTCTGGGGTACGCCGGTTCCGGTTTGCCAAGTGGGCTCGCTGAATACGGCACTTTCGGCACCACCACCATTGGTCCATGCGGTTTCATTGGAAATGGCGTTGCTGGAGGTGAGTACCAGGTTGGTACCACCTGCGGCCAGCACGTAGGGATCCGATGAAGGAAAGTCGGCCGTATCGGTATTGCTAGTGCTGTCTGCCGAGCCATTGTCGCCGGCCGCGGCAAAGACCGAAATACCTTGGGCCGAAGCCTGCTTGAAGATATTGTCATCGGCGGTCATGGTGGCCGAACTCATGTTCGACTCAGCAGTACCCCAACTGGTGGTCATGACTTGCGCGGTATTGTCGGTGACAACCTTGTTATAGGTGTCGGTAAAATCGGTCAGTGAGGCATTGTTGGCGTCATAAACGACGAGGGTGGCACCTGGAGCCATGGCACCGCTGCGCTCCACGTCTATGGTGGTTTCGCCGGTACCGGAGGTGGCCGCAGCACTGCCATCCACGTTGATCATCTGTACGGTGTGGGTGGGTAGACCAAACTGGTTCCAGAAACCGTCATAGTCACTGGCGGCCAGGTTGGTACTTTGCGCCGTCGCAATGGCAATGGTTACACCGTTGGCGTTGGCACTATTGGTGATCGAGGGCCAGTTATAGGCCGTGGCGATCTGCAGGGGTGAAAAACCTGATGGGGTGCTGTTGGCCGTAGCATGAGAGCTGCCGCCAATACGGTGGGCACCCGCATGACTACCACCGGTGGGTATACCTGGCTCACGAATGATGTGCGCGCGCCGATAATGCGGCTGCAGTTGGGCGGCATTGTTCAAACCAATGATCGACTGCACGGTTCCCGCTAGGGCCACCGGTACTTTGGGGCGAACGGCCGGGGCAAAAAACTGCTTGCCACGCAGGCTGTAATCATTAATTTGCGTGCTAAAGGCGTGTTCGAGCCGAGCGGTGCTGCCGCTAGCGCGGATTAGCAGACGATTGCTGGTCACCGAGCGCACCTGCAGTCCTTGTGAACGAAGATATTTGCTTACAGCACGAACCTGCTTCTGAGTCGGCCCGTACATGGCGGTGAACTGCGCAGGAGTCAGAAAATGATGATATTCAGGACTGGCCGGGTTATGCACTGCGCGCAAGAACGCATTGAGCCGGGCCGTATGGCGCAGTTTCAGACTGACCAGGACATGAATCGGGCTGGACGAGATATGTCGACCGATCATGCGTGCCTGGCCAACAATAGATGGAACCTTCTGAACCGCCATTCGTTCGGTCGAAGTTTGGGTAGAAGGTGCACGGGCAAAAGCGACACTGCACAGTAGCAATGCGGCAATCCCCGTAGTGGTAGTGAGCCAACTTGTATGGGTGCCATTCTTTATTATTTGCATGGGCGTTTCCTCTGGCTTGAATTAGGAAGGTTGTGGCAGCCAGCAAGGTAGGCTTCGATATTACGAACTGTCCGCAAACTCATGGACAGCGCGTAAGTACGAATCCCGACGCAGTGGTGTAGATAGATAAAAACGCGTTAGCCCATCCCTGTCATATCATCCACAACCACGGATGAAGCGACAGCACTATTACGCGTACAACTCCCTGGTATTGAGCTCCCCCACCAGTCGATTTCCCCTTGGCGGCGTGCCAATAACTACGCTAGTGGAAGGCCGTGTAGGGATTCAATACACAAAAGATTACAATATCATTACAATTTGAACCCCTGTTGAGCCTACCTATCGCTGCTCTGATGACGGTAGGCATCTGCACAACTTGTTGTTTTATAAGCTTTGTATTCTTCCGTTCTGAATCAAAAGATTTATCAATGCAACAGAAACGGATGAGGGCGGTGCTGGAAGGCCTGCCAGCCAGTGCGAAAATTCACATACAGCAGGATCAGCAGTGCGGTCCAGGCTAGGACAATAGCTGACAAGATCCCGTCTTGGTTTGTAAAAAAGTGCATTTGCTCAAGGAGCGATGGGCCATAGCGCAGCCATGGGATGGCGAACGACGTGATGACGACCAGCAGTAGGGACAGTATGGCCATGCAGGAATAGAGAATACGTTTTCCCCAAGACATGTTGTCCAGGCCGTGCCCGGCCATGGCATGCATACTTATGCCGGCGCTGAATAGAGCCGCATTGCCGGCAACCAGCGCAAAGATCGGCAGTGCAGACCATGCGCCGTCGAGTAAACCCCATAGTACGGCTATGACGCAGAGAGCGACGGCGAGGATTCGCAGTAGCGGATAAACGGCGGCATGCAGCAGTGCTCGTCGGGTCTCAGCAGCGGTACCGAATCCCGGCAGCAGGGCTAGCTCAGCCACCCCGGACGATTTTGCTGGTCCGAACAGATGGCTCAGTCGAGGCGCAGTCATTAGTGGGGCGAAGATTGATGCGAAGAAGACAATCCAGAGGGTGACCATAAGATTGATGACATCTAGAACTCTAGTCGGTGCGAAGACTGAACCCAGTGCCTCCGGCTGCTGCGGTACGTAGCCGAGCTGTTCCTTGATAGTATCGGTCATAGCCAGCGAAGGTTTGCCCAGTACCCAGGATTCACCCGCATCGGCTTCGATCAGCCCCATGAGGATACGGATCAGGGTGGATTTGCCGGCACCGTTGCGGCCGATCAAGCCCAATACCGCGCCTTCGGGCAGTTCAAAATCAACATTTTCGAGAACCTTGTGAGCTGCGTAGGTTTTGCTGATGCCGTGGGTTTGCAGGGGTACTCCGGCGGTGGGCACTTGCTTAAGTATGGCGTTCATCTTCATCCTCCAAAAGTTGCTTCAAACGATCGAGTACGTGGGGGGTAGGTAATTCCAGTTCCTGGATGGCCCGGGCCAGATCGTGCAGTCGCGGCTCAATCAGTTGCATCCGTTCATGGGCTGAATGGGTGCTGCGGGTGGTGGCTACCGTCATGCCGGTACCACGCTGCCGTACCAGCAGACTTTCGCCTTCCAACAGGCTGTAGGCGCGGGATACGGTCATTGGGTTGATGGCGTGTTGGCCAGCGACGTCACGAACTGAGGGTAGACGCTCACCGGGTTTGAGCTGGCCACTGACGATCATCCGCCGCAGTTGTTCGACGATCTGCCGGTAGATGGGCTCGGGCGCCGCCGGGGCGATAGTGAGTAGTGAAGCATCCATGTGTATCAATACAACAATACACAAGGAAGAATGTCAAGTACTTTTGATCACCCTGGCTGGATCAGTGAACGACAATTGACGGCCATGCAACGGTTTTACATGGGATTCCGGCTCAGCGCCCGGGATGACAAGACCTTTTGTCGTTCCCGCGCAGGCGGGAATCCACCTGACCCGGATCACGTTTGAGGCTCGCTCGTAAGCTACCGCCAGTACGTGGATCCCGGGTCTCCACTTACGTTCCGCCCGGGATGACAAGGCAGCGGCACCGCCAGGCGATCTAGGTGGCGACACCAAACGGCACCCCCCTGCGCACTGGACAGCTTAATTGTCGCCGAACAGGGGTGGCCAGCAAGGCCAGACTTATCCCTGCTCCGGCCAGATGGATTGTTGCGAGGACGCCTATCACCTACGAGTTATTTTTGGACTTCGGCCGCCAGCAGGGTCATCCCGAACTGCCGGTCGCTCCGAGTCTGTCTCACGTCAATCTCCATGGCCGGTTGAGCGACAATTACGATGGCCGGTTGAGATTTTCCGATTAGCTACGATTTTTTCTGGGGTTTCCTCCGGTAACTGTCGCCATCGATCTCAAGGATCGGGGCATGGTGGATGATTCTGCCGATCAGTCCACCTCGAAAACCCTTCTGTGCATACCGATGGTGTTGTTGGGCACTCATCCATCATCTTCGTTTTCAAGATAAATTGGCAGGTCCGGATTGCGATGAAAACTGAAGATGAGGTGGGTTTCGATATGCTCGACCTCACTCCGTGAGGTGAAAGCGGCGAGTATGAAATCACGCAGATGATCGCTGTTACGCACCGCCACATGGACTAGGTAATCCGTGGCTCCGGCGAGGTGGTACCAGGATAGGACCTCCCGCAGGCCGCCGAGGTGTTGCTCAAAGGTATGTACGGCGGTCTGGGCATGGATGGCGAGGCGTATATCCACCAATGCCTGCAGACCGATGCCGACGGGCGCCGGATTGACCTCGACATGAAAGCCTTCGATCACGCCTTCTACGCGCAGTCGACGGATACGTTCCAGGGCGGTCGAGGGGGCAACACCGGCTATGCCGGCCAAGGTCTTGTTGGGGGTCCGCGCATTCTTTCGCAAAGCCCGCAACAGAGCGAAGTCGATTCTGTCGAGACGCATAGAATCCTCCTATAAAGAAATAATATTCGTTTTTAACATTTTGGCTCGTATTATGAGGATCATATGGGTAGTTTTACAAAATAGCCGAGGGTGCTATGTCTTCCCATTTTGATACGCTTGCTGTACATGCCGGGCGCCAGGATCTGATCCAGCTTGGGGTCCATGCCCCACCCATCGATCTTTCCACCACCTATCCGGTACAGGATCTGGAGGCAGGAACCGCGGCCTTCGACGCCTTGGTAAACGGGGCAGCTGAAGCCTCCAATCCCATTTATGCCCGTTTGCACAACCCGACCGTGGCTCGCTGCGAACGTGCCCTGGCCGAACTCGAAGGTGCGGAGGAGGCAGTATTGTTTGCCTCGGGCATGGCGGCACTCAGCGCTTGCCTGCTGGCGGCGCGAGGTCAGGGTGACCATGTACTGGCGGTACGGCCCCTGTATGGCAGCAGTGATCATCTGCTTGAATTGGGTTTGCTGGGTCTGGAGACGCGCTTTGTTGAAGCCGCTGACATGGCCACTGCTATTAACAAGGACACCGCGCTGGTGGTTCTTGAAACTCCGGCCAATCCAACTCTTGAGATGGTCGATATTCGGGCGGTCGTTGCGGCGGCAGGCAAGGTGCCGGTGCTGGTGGATTCAACCTTTGCCACGCCGGTACTGCAGCGTCCTTTGGAATTGGGAGCGACGTTGGTTATGCACAGCGCCACCAAATTCCTGGGCGGCCATGGGGATTTGATCGCCGGGGTCATAGCCTGCAATGCCGAATGGGGGGCGAACTTACGCAAGGTGCGCATGGTCACTGGAGGGCTACTGCATCCATTGGCCGCCTACTTGTTGCAGCGTGGTTTGCCGACCTTGAGTCTGCGCGTGCAGCGGGCCCAGGCCAGTGCGCAGGTTCTGGCCGAACGGCTGACGCATCAGGCGATGGTCGCAAAGGTGTATTACCCAGGATTGGGTACGGTCTCCAATGCGCATCTGCTCGGTACGCAGATGCGTGGCCCGGGCAGCCTGATCGCCTTCGATGTCGTGGGTGGGCATGATGCCGCTGCTACGGTAATGAAATCGGTACAACTCGCCCTGCCAGCGGTCAGTCTGGGTTCGGTGGACACCCTGATTCAGCACCCAGCTGGCTTGACCCATCGGGTGGTCGATGAAAAGGTCAAAATACGCTATCACATTGGTCCGGGCCTGTTGCGCTTGTCAGTGGGTATCGAGGATGTCGAGGATATCTGGGCCGATCTGAGTCAGGCGCTTGAAGCCACCGTGAAAAAGTGAATAGAGTCGGCTCAGTGGCTAGCAGGTACATAAAAAACCCGTCGGTGAGTGCATGTATCTCACACCGGGTAGTTTGCCGAAGTGCAACCGTGTAGGTGTGATCCTCCAGTGCTGTGCTGCCGACCGCTTCACCAGTAAGAACCAGACTTTTCCGGGATACCACCTTTGCTCGTGAGTGCGCCTTGCTCGGCATCGAGCACCGTCTGTTCATCGCAGATGTAAGTGCTCATCGCCGGGCGCAAGGGTCGACCTGAACTCTTTCTCAGGCGACCAAAGAATCAGACGGTGCTGGCACACCATAAGTCTCCAGAATCTCGTCACCGAATTTGCGGACCACCGTCAGCGTTATGACAGGAATTAATTCCCTCGAATAGGCCAAGCGGGCCCCGGCCATCATTGCCCCGAGCGTATGGCCCGATTGACCGTATGATTAAAGTCCAGCATCAGCCGCTGCAAATTGTTGTGATACTTGCGATTTAATAACGATGATGCATGACTTAGTTGGACATAAAAAGTCGAGCCGTACGGCCCGCTCTTACGCTTGACCTCGCAATGCAGTTGCCCACTGCGGTCAGACGCTGTAGCACTCCGGATCTCCCACGTGCTGTCTACTAGCAACTTGTTGGGTGCACAATGCTGCAGCACCCATTTTCGAGCCGCTATCCAGCCTCGCTGGCAAGCCGCATCACTCGTACAAGTCGGAACCGACTCGGCAATCGATGTCCCGGATATTGCCGGTTTAACGATATCGCCGAGCCCAGGTGGCGAGCCGCTTTCTATATAGGAGTCACTATAGAAATTACTGAACACTGTGCACCCAGCCAGCCCCACCACTAGCAAGGCGGCCAACAGCATGCTGAGGTAGCGTACTGAACCGTATTTCAATTTGATCTGCATAG
>CAYOLM010000002.1:0-32575 GCA_964404785.1 uncultured Mizugakiibacter sp. | reverse complement strand
CGCGATGCTGTAGCGCCTCGCGCCGTATGGAAAATGAATCGGCAATGGCTTGCTTGCCCTCGGTGGTATTGACGATAAAAGCAATTTCACGATTCTTGATCAGATCCACAATATGCGGTCGTCCCTCCAGTACTTTGTTGATGCGTTCGCACACCAAACCGTGTTCCGTTAGAAAAGCTTGGGTTCCACCGGTCGCGATCAGGCGATAACCCCGTCGCAAAAGATCCTCAGCCACCGGCTGCAACCACAACTTGTCGGCATCGCGCACAGACAAAAACGCCACACCGGGAATCGGAGCTTGAATCCCGGCCGCCTCGTGGGCGCGCGCGAAGGCCGCGCCAAAACTCCGCCCCAAACCCATTACCTCACCCGTAGAGCGCATTTCAGGGCCAAGAATCGGGTCCACATTCTGAAACTTCAAAAAAGGGAAAATGGCTTCCTTGACAGCATGGTAACGCGGGATACGCTCTTGGGTCATGCCCTGCTCGGCCAAGCTTTTACCGACCATACAGCGAGCCGCAATCTTGGCCAGAGGCAAGCCGATGGCCTTCGAGACAAAGGGCACCGTCCGGGCTGCGCGCGGATTGACCTCAAGGATGAACACGGTTTCACCCTGAATCGCAAACTGGGTGTTCATCAATCCCACCACACCCAATCCCCGGGCCAGCACGCTAACTTGGCGGCGCAACTCATCCTGTAAGGGAGCCGTAAGCGAATACGGTGGCAGTGCACAGGACGAATCACCGGAATGTACGCCCGCTTCTTCGATGTGCTCCATGATTCCACCAATCAGAATCCCACCCTCGGCATCGGCGACGATGTCGACATCCACCTCGATGGCATGATCCAGGAAGCGATCCAGAAGTACCGGTGATGACTCGGAAACCCGTACCGCATCACGAATATAGTGTTGCAAATCGGCATCAGAATAAACCACCTCCATGGCCCTTCCACCTAGTACATAACTCGGACGCACCACCAACGGGTAGCCGACTTCCCGGGCCAGCACCAGCGCTTCCTCGGCATTGCGGGCAATGCGATTGGCCGGCTGGCGCAAGCCAGTACGCTCTACCAGCTGTTGAAATCGTTCCCGGTCTTCGGCCAGGTCGATCGAATCCGGGCTGGTACCGATGATCGGAACTCCTGCCGTCTCGAGCGCTCGGGCCAGTTTCAGAGGGGTCTGGCCGCCATACTGCACAATCACGCCTACGGGTTTTTCCAGATTTACGATCTCCAGCACATCTTCCAGGGTTACGGGTTCGAAATACAGGCGATCGGAAATATCGTAATCAGTGGACACCGTTTCCGGATTACAGTTGACCATGATGGTCTCAAAGCCATCCTCACTCAGGGCCAACGCAGCATGGACACAACAGTAATCAAACTCGATGCCCTGAGCGATACGATTCGGGCCACCACCCAGAACCATGATCTTGCGCCGATCACTGGGCTCCGCCTCACAAAAAGTTTCGTAGGTCGAATACAAATAGGCGGTGGTCGAAGCGAATTCGGCCGCGCACGAATCAACCCGCTTGTAGACCGGGCGGATTCCCAGGGTATGCCGTAGATGACGCATGGCCGCCTCATCGGTACCCAGTAAACCGGCCAGTCGGGCATCAGAAAAGCCCATGCGCTTGAGAGCGCGCAGCCGAACCGCATCAAGTACCGCAATTCCCTCCGCCACCAGGTCCTGCTCAGCCTGAACGAGGTCTTCAATGGCACCAAGAAACCAGCGGTCGATACGGGTCAACGTAAACACTTGCTCTAAATCGAAGCCCGCACGGAAAGCATCAGCAAGGTAAAATAGACGTTCAGAACCCGGCTCGCGCAGTTCACGCTTGAGACGGTTGAGATCATCCTGATTGTGCAGATCCAACCCGGTAGGATCCAACCCGGTTTTGCCGGTTTCAAGCCCCCGCAAGGCCTTGTGCAGCGATTCCTGAAAAGTTCGCCCTATGGCCATCACCTCACCAACCGATTTCATCTGCGTGCTCAAGCGGGGATCGGTAGAGGGAAACTTCTCGAAGGCAAAACGCGGAATCTTGGTAACGACGTAATCGATACTCGGTTCGAATGACACCGGGGTGAGCCCACCGGTAATCTCATTGCGAAGTTCATCCAGGGTATAGCCCACAGCCAGCTTGGCGGCGACTTTGGCAATCGGAAATCCGGTAGCCTTGGAAGCCAGTGCCGAAGAACGCGACACCCGCGGATTCATCTCAATCACCACCACCCGCCCATCTTCGGCATTAACGCCGAACTGCACGTTGGAACCGCCGGTATCCACACCAATCTTGCGTAACACCGCAATCGAAGCATCGCGCAGGCGCTGATATTCCTTGTCGGTAAGTGTCTGGGCGGGGGCTACGGTAATCGAATCACCGGTATGCACCCCCATCGGATCGAGGTTTTCGATCGAACACACGATGATGCAATTATCAGCATGATCGCGAACCACCTCCATCTCGAACTCTTTCCAACCCAGCACCGACTCCTCGACCAAAACCTGCTGGGTGGGACTCATTTCGAGTCCACGGGTGACGATATCCTCGAATTCCTCACGATTGTAGGCAATGCCACCACCGCTACCGCCAAGGGTAAAGCTGGGCCGGATGATTGCGGGGAAACCGACCCGCGTCTGGATCACGAAGGCCTCATCCAGTGAATGCGCGACTTCGGCCAGGGGTACCTCCAAACCGATCTCGATCATAGCCAGGCGGAACAACTCGCGATCCTCGGCCAGACGTATAGCCTCACAGGAAGCCCCGATCAGTTCGATCCCATACTGCTCAAGTACCCCGTGATCAGCCAGATCCAGCGCACAATTGAGCGCGGTCTGTCCACCCATGGTTGGCAACAGTGCATCGGGACGTTCTCGTTTGATGATTTTTTCGATAACCGGCCAGGTAACCGGTTCGATATAAACCGCATCGGCCATATCCGGGTCAGTCATGATGGTAGCCGGATTGGAATTAACCAGAATCACCCGGTAGCCTTCCTCACGCAAGGCCTTACAGGCCTGAACCCCAGAGTAATCAAACTCGCAGGCCTGGCCGATCACGATGGGCCCGGCACCGATGATGAGAATGCTTTGAATGTCGTTGCGCTTAGGCATAACGCCGATCCTTCATCAAGGCAATGAAACGGTCAAACAGATGGAGAATATCGTGGGGGCCTGGGGAAGCTTCGGGATGGCCCTGAAAACTGAAAGCTGGTGCGTCGGTCAGTTCAATACCCTGGTTCGATCCGTCAAACAAAGACCGGTGAGTAACCCGTACATTTGCCGGCAGACTGGCCTCGTCCACTACAAATCCATGGTTCTGGCTACTAATCAGTACCCGGCTGCTGGCCAGTTCCTGCACCGGATGGTTAGCCCCATGGTGACCAAATTTCATCTTCTTGGTATGCGCGCCGCTCGCCAGTGCCAATAGTTGGTGACCAAGACAAATGCCAAACACGGGAATGCGGATCTTGAGCAGTTCACGGATAGCGTCGATTGCGTACCCGCATGGTTCAGGATCGCCCGGCCCGTTGGACAAAAACACCCCATCGGGTTTTCTGGCCATTACTTCGACAGCTGGCGTCGTTGCCGGAACCACTTCGACCTCGCAACCGTGATCAACCAGTAGCCGCAGAAGATTGCGTTTAACCCCAAAATCATAGGCTACCACTCGATAGCCACAACCTCCCGCCCGATAATGACCCTGGTCCAGGACATAACTACCCTCGCTCCAGGCATAGGGCTCAGCGGTCGTAACCCGCCGGGCCAAATCCAGGCCAGCGAGGCCCGGAAAAGCCCGCGCCTGAAGCAGTGCCTGTTCTGCGCTGGGCTTGTCACCGGCAATAATGCAGCCGGACTGGGCACCTTGTTCGCGCAAAATCCGAGTCAACGCGCGGGTATCGATATCCCCAATGGCCACCACTTTCTGGCGCTCAAGATAGCCACCCAGGTTTTCCTGGGCCCGCCAACTACTCGACCGACGCGATAGATCACGTACGATCAGGCCAGCAGCCTGTACCCGTGCTGATTCGAGATCCGTGTTATTGCAACCGGTATTGCCGATATGTGGACAGGTCAAGGTGAGCAACTGGCTGGCGTAGGAAGGATCGGTGAGAATTTCCTGATAGCCGGTCATGGAAGTGTTAAACACCAC
Source organism: uncultured Mizugakiibacter sp. (assembly GCA_964404785.1). Lineage (GTDB taxonomy): Bacteria > Pseudomonadota > Gammaproteobacteria > Xanthomonadales > Rhodanobacteraceae > Metallibacterium. The sequence goes on along the minus strand of CAYOLM010000002.1, from coordinate 28,421 downwards.
TTCGCCAACCGTCGTACCAGTGGCTCCCACCGCCAGGCCTTCAAAAATTGTGCCGTTGGCCAAAGCAAGCAGGGCTGGTAAGGGCATCGTCGTCCGCCTCTTGGGTGCGAAAAAACCCGCAGGCCGAAACGCGGGTCTGGAGGGGAAATCAGTATTCAGGTGAGAAAGAATAATAAATCCCTTGTCGCCTGAAGTCCACGACTCGACCAGTCACGTCCCATCGACCTGGGGGTAAAAAATGACACCTTGGGAGGTGGTTTTATCGTTCAGTTCCATATCGGACAGGTCAAATCTGCGCTAGCTTGGCAAGCTTGTGGTCATGAGAGGCAAGAATGTATCAATAACGCTGGAACGCGATTTGCAGTAGCTTTCAGGCAACTTTCTCCGGGTTGGCGATGAGGTTCGGACGGCAAGATCATCCACCTAAGCTTACGGGTCGATGCCTGGCTGGCCAGACAGCTGGGTGCGCGCAAGCTTGCTGAAGATCAACAAGTCCACCAAGTCGACGAGGACGAATAGCCTGTCACCGTCAAGTTGGTGCAGACCGAACAACGGCTCTGCTGGTTTTGGCCTCGCTAGACCGGTTACAGTCTTGTCCAATGCGAGATAAGTCTGAAGCTGGATCGGGGGCCGTCGCGATAACCGTGCTCCTTATCTGGGTTGAAGTGAATCCACCCCTTGCAGTACCTGCTCGAGCTGGTATCTACCGGGTGCACGGCCAGATAACCAGGCTGCTGCAGCCAATGCACCGCGAGCAAAGATGTCGCGGTTATTAGCGCGATGGATCAGTTCCAGGCGTTCGCCGCGCCCCGCCAGTAACACGCTGTGCTCACCAACAATATCGCCCGCACGCGTCACCGCAAAACCGATGTGCCCAGACTGACGCGACCCGGGGTGCCCCTGCCGCACTAGGTCAGCAATTTTCTCGAAATCACAACCACGCGCCGCCGCCGCCGCCCGTCCAAGAGCCAGAGCGGTGCCGGATGGCGCATCCTCCTTACGGGCATGATGCGCCTCGGCAATTTCCAGATCCCATTCTGGCAATGCTGCCGCCGCTTCCCGCACCAGTCGCATCAACAAGCTCACACCCAGACTGAAATTGGCCGAGTGCAATACCGCTATGGTCTGGCAAGCCTGCTGCATAAGCTCCAGGGTACGCTGATCGAATCCGGTGGTACCCGATACCATGCTTATCTTCCGGCTGGCGCACCATTGCAGTGCCTGGGCCGCAGCCTGGGGGGTGCTGAAGTCAATTAGTACATCCGCATCCAGCGTATCCAGGCGAGTCGTATACGCGAGCACGCTAGGTACAGCCACACCAACAATCCGTTGTCCCCCCAGCTTCGAACCCGGTTTCACCACAGCTGCAATAAGAACAAAACGGGTATCGTGCCGCAGCAGATCGAGAACACTTCGACCCATGCGCCCTCCAGCACCATGAACCACGATTCGAATCGGTGAGGACATGTGTTTTCCTACCCCTTTGGTGATATCACATCGTCGCTCAGTATCCCGGCAAGATCCAGCACCCACTCGGCCTAATGCTCAATGAACATGAAGATAAAGGGGCTGAGATACTCGTCAACCGGTAAAATTGTATCCTTGCATACCGCCAGCCCTACTCAAACCGAATCTTTAAGTGGCGACGAACTACGCAAATGCCCAAGTCTTAAAGCCTGTCATCCCGGGCGAAGACCCGGGATCTATAGAGCGGCCGTGGCGACGAAATCGACTGTCGTTTACAAGTTCGACCAAAAGGGATGAATACCCACTGCCGTACCTATAAGAAGAACGGGTTGCCCACTGCGTGGTCATAATTTCTTCACTGAATTCCCGCCCGTGCGGCAATGACAAGAAGGGATGGGCGCGACAGCCTTGCTATCGCGCCCATCCAACCCGTTCATTGCTTGCCGTGAACCAGTTCAGCGGCCAGTCGTGGATCATGGTAAACCTTGCGAATCGCCTCGATCAGTGCCGCCGAATCGACTGCCACAGCGCGATTCAGACGGGCGTCATACCAGTACCCACCACCCAGAGAATGAATATTGCCATCGAAAATCAGGCCCACGACCTGGCCCTGTCGATTGATGACCGGACTACCCGAATTACCACCAATGATGTCGTTGGTGGTGACGAAATCGAAGGGCGTTTGCAAATTCAAAGCGGGCTTGGCCTTGATCCAGGATGCCGGCAGTTTGAACGGAGCGCTACCTGTTGCGCGACGATACAAACCAGCAAAATGGGTGAACGGCGGCACCGCTTTACCGTGCTCATCCCAACCCTTCACCGTGCCGTATGACAAGCGCAGGGTGAAGGTGGCATCCGGATAGATAGAGGTGCCATAGCGGGCAAAGCGGGCCTTGGCAATCAGCTCACTGGCCTGGCGGATGGGTGCCTGGACTTGGGCCTCATATTGTTTACGCAAGGTTCGCATCGCCGGTTCAAGTCGTAAGGCCAGCCGGATCATTGGATCTTTCGATGCTTCGATAGCCTTGATGCCACCTTTCCAAAGGGCTTTGCGCTGCGCAACCGAAGTCAGGCCGGTACCCTTGCTCAGGGCCTCGGCCATTGCCGAGGGAGACTGCTTGCCGAGGACTTGGGCGACCAACGGACTGTCGGCACCCAGAGCCTGGCGAAACTTTTCCAGTGACCAGGCCAGCTTGGTCTCCTCGAACTTTGGATAGATAGGCGCACTGGAGAACAGCGACTGTTCCACTGCGGGTAGATTGGTATCGCGAAATGCCGGCAGTCGTTCGCTATTGGGCTTGGCCCGCTGCTCGGCGGCCTGCACCAGGGTTCTGGCAATACCGAACAGACGCGAATCGAAACCCATGCCGCGCACAACCATGCTATAGCGTGTGGCCAGACCGGCATAAACCCGTTCAGCCGCAGCAATCCTCTTCCATGCGCCGCCATACCTAGCCTTACGCAACGGCGTGGCCGCAACCCAATCCTGCAATACGCCCTCCTGCTTGTGCTTGGCCACATACAAGGCCGGATCGTTCAGGGTCTGGATACGCCCCTTGAAAGCCTTCAGGGCATTGTCGATACCAAACAGTTCATCCTGGGCCTGACGAGCCTGCTCATCACCTTGCCGACTGTACTCCCAGAGAATCCCACGCAACTCGGACAAATAACCGAACAACGGGATCAGGGAAACATTGCGCAAAGACTTCAGCTGAGCAATCGTGTAATTGCGTTGGGTGGAACCGGGATTGCCCACCACGAATACCAGTTCTCCGGCCTTCGGCCCATGCACATTGAAGGGCAGATAGTTGGGGGTGTGCGCCGGCTTGCCGCGCTCGTAAGCCCGGAGGAAGGTCACATCCAAGTCATACCGGGGAAAATTGAAATTATCCGGATCACCACCAAAAAAGGCACTCGACTGTTCCGGTGCAAACACCAAACGTACATCCTGGTAACGCTTGTAGCGGTACAGCGCGTAACGCCCACCGTGATACAGGCTTACTACCTGACAACGTACGGTCTTGGCAAGCTTACCCGCACACTGATTCTCGATACGGCTGATTTCGGCGCGTTGTGCCTTCACAAAGGCCGCACCACTTTTGCCAACCGTCGCCGCATTGACCCGGGTGGTCACGTTGGTGATCTTTTCAAGCTGGTTCAGCTCCATCGTCGGACAGCGCAGTTCCTGCTTTTCATCATGGGCAAAAAAACCCGCGGTCATGAAGTCCTGCTTAGCCGTTGAATTCTGGGCCAGGCAAGAATTGGCACAATGGTGATTGGTCATCACCAGACCATTGGCCGAGACAAACGAGGCTGAACACCCCCCGGCAATACGTAGCGCACCGAGTTGGACATGACGGGTCCACTGGGCACCCGGAGTAAAACCGAACTTTTGCTGCAAAACCTTGACGGGCAGGTTGTTGAAGGTCCACATCCCCTCACCGGCCATGGCTGCCGGTGCAATGAGCACCGCAGCGAACACAAGCGCGCGCAAACGTAACATACGTCACCTCCCTTTCCGTGAACGGCGATTATGCCATGCAGCCACGGCCACCGACCATCCAAAGTTTTACCCAATACGAAATGAGTCGGGGGTGAGCTGCAGTGGGAGCGGATTCCGTTCACGATGGGAGGATAAAAACCATCAGGAGACTCGTCGGCTTAACGATCATTGAGCGACTCAGGGAGTCCCCGGAGTTCTTCTCAAGGCCTCAAGTGCTGGCCCTATAATCCGGCATCAACCTTGTCGAAAGGGAAAACCCGCTTTACATCGTAAATCAGCGCCCCGGGCCGACCCAGCGCAAGCACCCCGTCGACACCCATGGCCAGAAACTGCTGATGAGCTACGGCCAGAACCACTGCATCATAAGAACCCGTCTGGGGACTGGGGTTCAAGACCAGGCCGAACTCACTCTGTGCCAAGGCCGGATCAGCCCAAGGATCATGCACATCAACCTTGGCTCCGGCATCTTGCAGTTCGGCAATTAGGTCCACAACCTTGGTATTCCGCAGATCCGGACAGTTCTCCTTGAAGGTAAGTCCCAGTATCAGCACTCGAGCATTAAGGGGAGAGATCTGTTTATGCAGCATCGCCCGCAGCACCTGACTGGCGACATAAATCCCCATCTTGTCGTTGATGCGGCGCGCTGCCAGTGTGAGTTCCGGATGGTAGCCGAGGGTGCTTGCCTTGTAGGTCAGGTAGTAAGGATCTACGCCAATGCAGTGTCCTCCGACCAAACCCGGACGAAATGGCAGAAAATTCCACTTGCTACCCGCTGCCCGCAAGACGGCATCCGTGTCGATGCCCATTTTGTTGAAGATCATGGCCAATTCGTTCATAAGCGCGATATTGACATCTCGCTGAGTGTTCTCGATCACCTTGGCCGCTTCAGCGACCCGGATCGACTGAGCTAAATGGGTGCCAGCGTCAATAATGCGCCGGTAAAGTTGGTCGACGAACTCCGCCGTTGCCAGCGTGGATCCCGAGGTGATCTTGATGATCGTCTGCAGCCGATGCCGCCGATCACCCGGATTGATGCGCTCGGGACTGTAGCCACAAAAAAAGTCTACGTTGTAACGTAAGCCAGAAATGCGCTGCAATACCGGCACGCACACCTCTTCGGTCGTACCGGGGTAAACAGTGGATTCATAGATCACCACATTGCCGGGTTTGAGCACGGCTGCGACGATCTCACAAGAACGCAGCAGTGGACCCAGGTCGGGTCGTTGAGCATCGTCCACAGGTGTAGGTACGGACACGATGTAAACGGTACTGTCCTGAAGATCATCGGGAATAGAGCTGAAATGCAATTTCTTTGCTAAACCAAAGTCCTCCGCCACAGCTTCGCCGGTTTGATCCAGCCCCTTGCGCAATGCTCTAACGCGCTCGACATCGATATCGAAACCGAGCGTTTCATAATGACATCCAAACGCCAAGGCCAGTGGCAAACCTACATAGCCAAGTCCGACCACAGCAATCTTGGGTGGATTCGGAAACGACATATAACCCCCTATCAGCATGAACCTGCGCACGCTAGCTCATCATGCCACCACACGCCATGTCTGCCTTGGCAGGCCGGTATCACCTGTTCAACTTCCGTAGCATTACCAAGACATTGATTGACCCCATGTCCGGGAATATCTAAACTCACCGGTGCAGTTGAGTTTGTGCCGTCCACCTATCATGCCGGATGTTCCACGGCCGGCGACCCTTTCACCGTCGCAGAGAATTTTCTGATGAAGTCGTTGTTCCGAATCCTGGCGCCCGGTCTGGTATTGATACTCTCAGGATGTAGTCAGCACGCTCCTGCTGCACCACCACCACCGGAGGTACGCGTACTGATTGTTCATCCCGGTAAGCTTGCTTTAACCCACGAACTGGTGGGGCGTCTCAAGCCAACCCTGGTAGCCCAGGTCAACGCCAGAGTATCCGGCAACGTACTCAAACGCGTCTATACCGAAGGTTCCCATGTCAAAGCCGGCCAGATTCTTTTCAGAATCGATCCTGCCCCGCTGCTAGCGATCCTGCATGAGAAACAGGCAGCCCTGGCTCAAACACGGGCCAGCGCCGAGAATGCTAAGTTAACCTCCCATCGCTACGCTAACCTGCTGCAGCGCGGGTTGATCTCCCGCCAACTCTACGACAACGCCTCGGCTACCGAACGGACCACCGCCGCAGCCGTGCAGCAAGCGACTGCGCAACTTGAAGCAGCCAAGCTCAATCTTTCCTATACCACTGTGCGTGCGCCGATTGCCGGGCGTGCTGGTCTCGCTAAAGTCACCGTCGGTGCCTTGGTCAGTGCGGCGGCAGCTACCCCGATGACCACCATTGAGCGCATCAATCCGCTGTATGTCTATTTCAGCGAGCCCTACCCCGAGCTTGAAAAGCTGCGCCAAGCCCAAGCAACGGGCCAGCTGAAACCCACACCCGGGGGCAAGCCACTGGTACAGATTATTCTGCCGAATGGCCATCTTTATGCTGAGGCTGGCCGACTCGATTTCACCGATACGGCCGTTAATCCACAAACGGGAGCAGTCCAGTTGCGAGCTATCGTAGCCAATCCCAAACAGCAGCTACTACCCGGCCTTTTTGTCACCATACGCTTAAATATGGGTTCGCTCAGCAAGGTCTACCGGGTTCCCCAAGCAGCCGTATTGCGCAACCAGAAAGGGCCGTACCTATTCGTCTTGGGGGTCGGCAATAAAGTGAGCTTACGCCATGTCAAATTGGGCCAAATGAAGGGTTCTGACTGGATCGTCACACAGGGGCTGCGCAACGGTGAGCGTGTCATCATCGACGGGGTGCAGAAAGTACGTCCAGGCACGGTGGTTCGGATCGCCGCCACCCCCAGCAAGCCTGCTACGCGCCGTTAAGGAAACCCAACGATGCCTCGTTTCTTTATTGACCGGCCCATTTTTGCCTGGGTAATCGCCATCCTCATCTCGCTGGCGGGTGCCATTGCAATCTTTCGCCTGCCCATCGAGGCCTATCCCGATATCGCCCCACCCAGTGTGGTGATAAGTGCCATTTATCCGGGTGCTAACGCCAAAGTCGTGCAAGACACCGTTACCTCGGTGATCGAGCAGCAGCTTACCGGCCTGAATGGGCTGATGTATTTTAGTTCCAGCTCCAATTCCAACGGTTCGGCCAATATCTCCATAACGTTCAAGCCCGGCACCAATGTTGATATCGCCGCCGTGCAGGTACAAAACCGTGTCGCTATTGTCGAACCACGTCTACCTGCAGAAGTGCGCAGCAATGGGGTAACGGTCTCCAAGGGAGGGGCAGGCTTCCTGATGGTGGTGGCCTTGCATTCGGATAATCCGAATATCGACGCCTATCAATTAAACAATATCGCTGCCTCCCAGGTCATCGACGCCCTGGGCCGGATCAATGGGGTGGGTGGAGTGAGGCAATTCGGCTCACCCTACGCCATGCGTATCTGGCTGAATCCACGCAAACTCCAGGGCTATGGTTTGACTGCCAGCGAGGTACTCCAGGCGGTCCGCGCGCAAAACATTCAGACCGCTGCGGGATCATTGGGTGCGGCACCCGCTGTTCCGGGACAGACCATCGAAGTAACCGTCAGTGGGGAAAGCCGTTTCAAGACACCCCGGCAATTCGACAATATCCTGCTGCGAACCAATGCCGATGGTTCCACGGTGCGTCTAAAAAATGTCGCCAGGGTGGAACTTGGTCCCTTGAATTATGCCTTTGTCGCTCGCTACGCAGGACGTGCCATGGCGGGTATTGCTATCCAGCCCTTGCCGGGTGCCAATGCTCTAGACGTAGCCAAGGCGGTGCGAGCCCGCATGAACCAACTGCAGTCATCGTTTCCCGAAGGCGTATCCTGGTTCGTTCCCTATGATGCCACCAGCTACATCAGGATCTCCATCCATGATGTGGTGAGAACTCTGCTCGAAGCGTTGGGTCTGGTCATTCTGGTGATTTACCTGTTCCTGCAGAACTGGCGAGCGACCTTGATTCCATCCCTGGTCGTGCCGGTAGCGCTGTTGGGTACCTTCGCCGGGTTCTACATTGCCGGTTTCTCAATCAATATTCTCACCCTGTTCGGCATGGTCTTAGCCATCGGGTTAGTGGTGGACGATGCCATTGTCGTCGTCGAAAACGTCGAGCGGCATATCAGTGAGGAAGGTATGCCGCCCCGCGAGGCGACCATCGTCGCGATGCAGCAGATTACCGGGGCCATCATCGCCATCACCCTGGTACTGGCTGCGGTATTTATCCCCGCTTCGCTGATGGGTGGCAGTGTAGGGGTGATCTATCGACAATTTGCGTTGACTATCGTCATCGCCATGTTGATCTCGGCCTTCATGGCCTTGAGTTTCACTCCGGCACTTTGCGCCAGTATTCTCAAGCCGGTACAGCGTGAAAACCGCCTGGTGGGCTGGTTTAATCGTCTGTTTGAATGGACCCAGAAAAGCTATCTCAAGCGGGTAAACCAAGCCGTTCGGCATACCCCAAGGTGGATGTTTCTGTTCGCGCTGATTCTGCTCGCCACCGCCTGGCTATTCACACGCCTGCCCACCAGCTTCCTGCCCCAGGAAGATCAGGGCTATGCCTTTGCGGTCGTACAACTGCCACCGGGTGCCACCCTGGATCGGACCATGCATATCCTCGGCGAGATGCGCCACATTCTCGACAAGAATCCGGCTGTCGAGCGTGTCGTCAGCGTGGGCGGGTTCAGCTTTCTCGGTAGCAGTGAAAACGTCGGCATGGCCTTCATCCGCCTCAAGCCATGGAGTGAACGGACGCAATCCAAGCAGCAGATCGGGGCTTTTCTGCGTTGGGCTAACGGTGCCTTGTACGGGATCAAAGGGGCACGGATCTTCGTGGTCAATCTTCCGGCAATCCGTGGTCTCGGTAATTTCAGCGGGTTCAATCTCGAACTTGAGGATCGGGCCGGACTCGGCTATGACAAACTGATCAAAGCCCGCAATATCCTGCTGGCTAAAGCCGCACAAAACCCGGTACTGACCGGAGTGCGCCCCAACACTCTGCAAGATGCACCCCAGGTCAATGTCCAGGTGAACCGGGTCAAGGCCGCCGCTATGGGGCTTTCGGTTAGGGATGTCTACAACGCCCTACAGCTGATGTTAGCTCCCGTCTATGTTAATGATTTCAACTATAGAGGACGAGTTCTTCGAGTACTACTTGAGGCAGATGCACCCTACCGGATGAGCCCCAAGTCATTCAACGACTTTTACACTCTCAGCAAGCAAGGCAAGATGGTGCCGTTGACCAGCGTAGTGCAGTCGAAGTGGATGCTTGCCCCACCGGTGTTGAGCCATTACAACGGCTTTGGCTCGGTCAATATCGTGGGTAACGCCGCCCCCGGTTATAGCTCTGGCCAGGCCATGGCAGCTATGCAGCAGATTATTGGCCGTGATTTGCCGCACGGTATCGGCTATGAATGGACCGGGCAGTCCTTGCAGGAGGTACTTTCCGGGCAGCAGGCACCGATCCTCTACAGCTTATCGCTGATCGTGGTGTTTCTGGCTCTTGCGGCACTGTATGAAAGCTGGTCGATTCCGCTGGCCGTTATGCTGGTGGTCCCTATTGGGGTATTCGGCTCGCTGCTGCTGACTTGGATGCGTGGCCTTGAGGATGACATTTACTTCAAGATCGGACTGATTGCCATCATCGGCCTGTCAGCCAAGAACGCCATACTGATTGTCGAGTTTGCCGTTGAGCAGCAGCTCAAACACGGCAAGGGACTGATCGCCGCCACCATTGAAGCCGCACGTCTGCGCCTGCGGCCGATCCTGATGACCTCGATTGCCTTTATTCTGGGGGTGCTGCCACTGGCAATCTCTACGGGTGCCGGTGCTAACAGCCGCCATTCTATTGGCACGGGGGTCATCGGCGGCATGCTTGGCGCCACCCTGATCGGGGTGCTGCTTATTCCGGTGTTCTATGTTGTCGTGCGTCGTCTCGCCGGTGACCATAGCGACGGTACCGAGCAAGCAAGCGGTGAGGATTTGATTCGGCCATTTGAGTGAGTACTCCCCGGCGGAACCGGGGTGACCATGGGTCGGTAGTTGACCCCGTTCGCCGAGCTTCAAGACCCCGGACCGGGACTTTTCAAAGTGCCAACTTGCCTATTGAAAAAAGGCCAATCTGTATCAATAGGCAGCTCTTGCACTATGCTGTTCACGAAAAGGAATTACTGAAGTTCTCTTGAATGCCTTACCGAGCTCTGTTGTGAAGATACCTATATCGACTGCTGCTGAGAATCGACCGGTTACCGCACGCCCGCGGGTACTGGCTCTTGATGCTGGCGGCCGTATCCTTGACTGGATAGGCTGGAAGGATGCCGCCTGCCTGTATGTACGCGGTGCGGTGGCCTGGACTTTGGGTGAGCCGTGCATCATTTTACATGGGGGCACCAATCGGCTCAGCGGCCAGACCAGTATTCTGCAACTGCACCCTATCGTCGCCAGCACCGGACATTGTCGTAGTCAGGCGTTGGATCACGTACCTGCACTTACCAATTTTGCGCTGTTCGCCCGCGATCACTACCTATGCATGTACTGTGGCAAGGAAGGCCACCGCAGCACCCTGACCCGGGATCATGTCATTCCCTGTTCTCGAGGGGGCCGTGATGAATGGGAAAATGTGATCACCGCATGTGTTACCTGCAACCTCCACAAAGGCAATCTTACCCCGCAGGAAGCCAACATGCCCCTGCTGGCCATTCCCTTTCGACCCAGCTGGGTTGAGCACTTGATCTTGTCAAATCGCAACATACTGGCTGATCAGATGGAGTTTTTACGTAGCCATCTACCTCGGCGCCGTCGCCCTAGTTGAGATCCCCGGTGCCTGGTAATCCCGATCAACACTCATGCCCGACGCAACTCTATATCCGCTACTTTCACGCATTAACAGCCCCACCCAGTTGCGCACTCTGTCCGAAACCGAGCTACCTGCACTCGCCGATGAGCTGCGCCAATTCCTGATAGCCTCGGTCGCCACCTCGGGGGGCCACTTCGGTGCCGGTCTGGGGGTCGTTGAGCTGACCGTGGCTCTACATTATCTGTTCAACACCCCTGAAGACCGCCTGTTATGGGATGTCGGACACCAGGGATATCCTCATAAGATTCTCACTGGCCGTGCGGAACGAATTACCACGATCAAGCAAAAGGATGGCCTGGCACCTTTTCCGAAACGTGAGGAAAGCCCCTATGACGCCTTCAGCGTAGGCCATTCTTCGACTTCGATCTCGGCCGCACTAGGCATGGCCTTAGTCAACCAGCGCCATAACGACCCCCGCAAGATTGTTGCGGTCATTGGCGATGGCGCCATGACAGCCGGGATGGCCTATGAAGCCTTGAACCATGGGGGCGATCTCGAGCCGGATCTGCTTTTGGTACTGAATGATAACGGCATGTCGATCAGCGAAAATGTCGGTGCCTTGACCAAAATGCTAGCCCGGCTGCTGGCCAGCCGACGTTTGAACCTGTTACGTGAACGGGCCAAGCGGGCCTTACCGAGACAGTCCTTTCTAGGACGTTTCGTAAAACGCTGGGAGGAACATGCCAAGGGTATGTTTGTACCCTCAACGCTGTTTGAAGAACTTGGTTTTCACTACACCGGACCGATTGATGGGCACGACCTGCCGATGCTACTGCGCAGTCTGCGCACGGTCCGTGAATTAACCGGCCCACAACTACTACATGTCATCACCACCAAGGGCAAGGGCTATCCACCCGCGGAACGCAACCAGATCCAATATCATGCTGTCGGCCCCTTTGATCCAAGCAAAGGGGTACTGCCAAAGTCGCCTAAACAAGCGACCTATACCGATGTTTTCAGTGACTGGCTGTGTGATATGGCGGCGGCTGATGACCGTCTCATGGCGATTACCCCAGCCATGCGCGAAGGCTCCGGCCTGGTTCGTTTTTCCCAGGAATATCCGCAGCGCTACTTCGATGTTGGTATCGCCGAACAGCATGCCGTGACTCTCGCTGCAGGAATGGCTTGTGAAGGCGCTAAACCGGTCGTCGCCATTTATTCCACTTTTCTACAACGTGGCTATGACCAGCTGATTCACGATGTGGCTCTACCCAAGCTTCCTGTACTGTTTGCCATCGACCGCGCTGGGGTGGTAGGCCCGGACGGACCGACGCATGCCGGTAGTTTCGACTTCAGCTACCTGCGCTGCATCCCGAACATGCTGGTTATGGCCCCAGCCAATAAAATTGAATGTCGTCGCATGCTTAGCACCGGGTTTGCTCACCCTGGCCCGGCAACGGTACGCTATCCTCGTGGCCAGGGAGCGGGGCTGGCCGCAATGGACGATCTCGACCCCTTGCCAATTGGCAAGGCCGAGTTGTGTCGTAGCGGGCATGGACTCGCCCTGCTCTGTTTTGGATCGACTCTGGCCGAAGCCTCGATAGTAGCCGAACGATTAGATGCCACCCTGGTCAATATGCGCTTCGTCAAACCACTGGATGAAACCCTACTTATCGATCTGGCCGCCAGCCATGATGCCTGGGTGACCTTAGAGGACAACGTCATCGCCGGTGGCGCCGGGAGTGCCGTACTGGAATACCTCAACAATGCCGGCCTGATGTGCCCCGTGCTGTTATTGGGGCTACCGGATCGGTTTCTCGAGCAAGCCAGCCGGGAACAGCTTTTATCCCAGGCGGGCCTCGATGCAGAGAGTATTGAAAGCGCCATCTGGCACCGCTTTCCAGCCTACCGGGCAATCCCTGCGAGCCACCCCCGGTACGCAGGTTAGGCCACCATTACCTATCCTCGGTCACCACCGATCCCAGAACAGGCAAGCACTGTTCAGACGTTGAAACGGAAGTGCAGGACATCACCTTCCTGGACTAAGTAGTCCTTACCTTCCAGACGCAGGCGGCCCACTTCCCTGGCTCCGCTCTCACCCTGGTACCGAATGAAATCCTCGAAGGCAATGGTCTCAGCTCGTATGAAGCCACGCTCGAAATCCGTGTGAATCACGCCGGCAGCCTGGGGGGCCGTCGAACCCTGCTTGACCGTCCAGGCCCGCACTTCCTTGACTCCCGCGGTGAAATAGGTCTGCATCCCCAACAATCGGTAGGCTGCATGGATCACCCGATCCAGACCGGCTTCCTGTAGCCCCATGTCAGCAAGAAACGCGACTCGATCCTCCGGTTCAAGCTGAGCCAATTCAGCCTCGATCTCGGCACAAACCGGCACCACCTCAGCACCTTCCTGCGCAGCCCGAGCACGAATAGCATCAAGGTATGGATTATTCTCGAAGCCATCCTCAAGAACGTTGGCGATATACATCAAGGGTTTCAAGGTAAGCAGAAATAGATCGCGGAGCAGTGCCCGTTCGTCTACATCAAATTGCAAAGTCCTGGCTGGATGCCCCTGATTCAGTCCCTCGGCGAGCTTCTGCAATAACGGTCGCCGGGCAACGGCATCTTTGTCATGGGCCTTGGCCGCCCGCTCAACTCGCGCCAAGGCCTTGTCCACGGTTTCCATATCTGCCAGGGCCAGCTCGGTATCGATCGTCTCGATATCAGCGACCGGATCCACCCGACCCGGTACATGAACGATATCATCATGATCAAAACACCGCACTACATGGGCGATCGCATCCACTTCACGAATGTGGGCAAGAAACTTATTACCCAAACCCTCGCCCTTGGAGGCCCCTGCGACCAAGCCGGCAATATCCACGAACTCTACCGTGGTTGGTAGTATCCGTTGTGGTTTGACGATGGTCGCTAATTGCGCCAGACGTGAGTCGGGCACAGGTACCACCCCCACATTCGGGTCAATAGTACAGAAAGGGAAATTGGCCGAGGCAATACCGGCCTTGGTCAAAGCATTAAACAGCGTCGACTTGCCGACATTCGGCAAACCGACAATACCGCACTGGATACCCATGGCAACTCCGCAATCCATAGACGGGAAACGCCAAACGGATGCATGCATTCGTCTCGCGTATCACGTCCCCCACCCCGGCAACCTGCCGTGTTGTGCCTTTCAGCTATCTCTACCTGCCTGTTCTCCAGGCTTTATCCCAACCGTATGCAGCTGTTTCATGGCCTGGTTGAACGCTCCTTCCACCACCAGGGGCAACACATCCAGGGCCCGGCCTAGCGCATCCAACATGGCTTCCTCATCCGCGGATGAGGGTCGACCCAGCACCCATGGCGTGACCTGGTCACGCAGTCCCGGATGGCCGATTCCAAGCCGCAACCGATGGAAACCTCTCCCCCCCACTTGCTGAATAATGTCACGCAAGCCGTTCTGACCACCATGGCCACCATCAAACTTGAGCCGGGCCACCCCGGGTGACAAGTCCAGATCGTCATGTACAACCAGGCAATCGGCCAAATCGTATTTCCAGTAATTTAAGGTTGCCAGTAGCGCACGGCCACTATGGTTCATGTAGGTCATCGGCTTGAGCAGGCGAATTTCATGGCCATCAATCCGAACCTGGCAGGTTTCGCCATGCCGTTTACGTTCGGCAACAAAACATGCGCCCTCGGCATGGGCCAGAGCATCTACCAGCCAGAAGCCGATATTGTGCCGAGTCCGTAAATATTCGGCCCCGGGATTGCCGAGGCCCACAATCAGTTCGATACCATGCATGCGCAGAGAACCCCACCGGGCTGCACCGATTTGCTTCAGGCCGCCTGGAATAGAGCTTAGTCTTCCTTGGGCTCTTCGCCAGCAGCGTCTTCGGTAGCTGCGGGTTCCCCATCACCCGAGGTAGTCTCTTCTTCAACCTGTACCCGGGCTTCCTTGGCCGCAACGACGGTGTGATCGTGCTCCTTGCCAAGATTGAGTTCAGGAATTTCCACCCCTTCCGGCAATACCAGGTCAGAGAGGTGAATCACGTCGCCCTTGTCAAGACCGCTCAGATCCACCGCAATAAACTCGGGCAGATGTGAGGGCCGGCAAGTGATCTCAACCTCGGCCATTTCATGATTGACCAATACCCCTGAGAGCTTCGAGGCAGGGGCCTGGTCCTCGTTCACGAAGTGCAAAGGAACTTGGACGCGCAGAGTTCGCTTTTCATCAATACGCAGGAAATCGAGGTGCAGCATCTGCTGTTTCACGGGATGTTTTTGGTAATCGCGCAGCAAAACCTTCTGCTTCTTACCATCGACTGAAATATCAAGAATCGACGAGAAGAACCACTCACTACGTGCCGCCAACAATACGTCGTTATGATAGAGCTGGATATTTTCCGGTACGCTACTGCCACCATAAATGATAGCTGGGACCTTGTCCGCACGACGCAGGCGGCGGCTCGCACCTCTCCCCGTGTCCTGGCGACTTTCGGCCTTGATTTCGTGATTAACAGTCATGTTATTTAACCTTGCAAAAGAAGCTGTCATTGACAGCAGTACCCCGCCGCGACCAGCAAGGGCTCGAATGATCGGGATCAGCCCCCGATATGGACTGCCTGCACCGATTCAGTGCCGGCCAAAAATCGCTGTAGCTTAATCGATATATAGTGAACTCACCGACTCGCCAAAGGCCATGCGCCGAATCGTCTCGGCTAACAGCTCCGCTACCGAGAGTTGTCGAATACGGCTGCAATCCAAAGCCTGTTGACGTAAAGGAATGGTATCGGTCACTACCAACTCGTCAAGTGCCGATGCCTCAATATTAGCTACTGCCGGACCGGATAATACCGGATGGACGCAATAGGCTACCACCTTGCGTGCACCTTGTTGCTTCAAGGCGGCGGCTGCCGCACACAAGGTCCCTGAGGTGTCGACGATATCATCCACCAATACACAGGTCTTGCCCGATACGTCGCCGATGATATTCATCACCGTGGCCTCCCCGGGACGGGGACGGCGCTTGTCAATAATTGCCAGATCGGCATCATCCAGACGCTTGGCAATTGCCCGCGCCCGAACTACGCCCCCAACATCCGGACTGACTACGATTAGGTTCTCACCGGCATATTTGCGCCAGATATCCGCTAGCAACACGGGTGAGGCATAGACATTGTCGACTGGAACATCAAAGAAACCCTGGATCTGATCGGCATGCAAATCCACGGTAAGAACCCGATCCGTGTTGGCAGAACTGATCATCTGGGCGGCCAACTTGGCGGTAATAGGTACTCTTGACGAACGTGGCCGGCGATCCTGTCGGGCATAACCGAAATACGGTAATACGGCAGTAATGCTCGCAGCCGATGCCCGCTTTAGTGCATCCACCAATACCAGAAGCTCTATGAAATTCTCAGCGGTCGGGGCGCAGGTGGGCTGCATCACGAACACCTCATTGCGTCGCACGCTCTCCTCGATTTCAATTTGCACCTCCCCATCCGAAAACGTGCTGATCAACGCCTTACCGAGAGGAATGCCAAGCCGATGCGCGACATCCAACGCTAAGGGTCGGTTAGCATTGCCGGTAAACAGCATCAATCCACTGGGGGAAGTGTCCATGCCTTGGCCTTGGTCAATAAAATCGGTTGAATCAATGGCTGGGGCGGCAGGATTCGAACCTGCGCATGCCGGAATCAAAATCCGGTGCCTTAACCAACTTGGCTACGCCCCAACGAAAATTGTTCCATGGCATCAAGCAGCGCTGAATGATCCATACCACGCACTACTCGGGCCTTCAATGTCAGCGGGCATTGTGCCGCCACAGTTCGGGCCGTTGCCTCGGATTCCAGTTCCAGAAAAACCGTTGCACCTGTACCACTGAGCCGGGCGCGTCCAAATTTTCCAGCCCAATCGAGTGCCGCACACAATTCAGGATAGCGCGCCCGAACCACGGGTTCGAAAGCATTATCCATCGCCACCCTGGAAAGCAAGCCGGCTAGTTTCCTTGCTGGCGCATTGCGTGTCAATTCAGGCGTTTGAAATAATGCTCCGCTGGCTACCGGAATACCCGGATCAAGCAACACATACCAGCGATACGGTAACTGCACTGGAGTGAGCCGTTCACCGATCCCTTCAACGATGCTATTGCGACCATGGACAAACACCGGCACATCCGCACCCAATTGCAGCGCCAAGCTCGCCAGGTTCTCCACATCCAGCCTGCAGCCCCATAGCAGGTTGAGACCAACCAGTACGCTGGCGGCATCCGAGCTACCTCCTCCAAGCCCCCCACCCAGAGGGATTTGCTTATCTATGGCTAGATCGGCGCCGATCCCGACTGCACAATGCGTTTGCAACAACCTCGCTGCGCGAACCGCCAGATCGGCCTTCTCGGATACCCCCTCGGCACCGGCATGGCGGACGACACGATCATCATCACGAACTCGCAGCCAAACCGTATCGCCCCATTCCAGTAAGCGAAAAACACTTTGCAGCAAGTGATAGCCATCCTCACGGCGCCCGATAATATACAGATTCAGGTTGAGCTTGGCTGGTGCGGGCCAGGCACTCCAAGCCGGCTCAGCCACAATTCTGGAGTTGAATTTACCCATCACCCGCCGGACTTAACCGAACTATGAGTTGCTCGGTCGAGATGCCACTGTTCCACATATACGCGTACCGAAAAAGGTAGTTTTCTGGCGACGATCCGGCGCGGCATCGGCACCGCTTGGGTATTGGCGTCCCAATCACTGTAGCCAACCTGCCAGCCATCCTGATGCAAACTGGCAAGCCGACCATTGGGAGTAAAACCAAGCTTGGCCGGCGATCCCACCGCGGCCAGACCCATAACCCATGCGCGCAGTTCGGCGATCGGCACCCTCCAGCCCAGCGTGTCATTAAGCAGGGCCTCTGCATCGGGGCCACAAACCGGTTGCGGATGTAGTCCGAGCAGACAGGCCATTTTCCCCCGTACGACATCGAGGCTAAAACTGCGGCCAGTTATTGGCGCCCGCATGACAAACCGGAACCCACCTGGATGATTCACCCAGGTAAAACCACCGCTGCCACCTTGATGGCCATTGGAAATCCCGATTCGCCCGCTCAAACTCCAGGACTGGATCTTGTCTAGAACCTGTGCCCGGCGAACTTGAGCGGCACGTTGGAGCGCCGTACCAGGACGTACCGGTAGCGGAGCGCAAGCGCTCAACCCGATAACGACGAAACCCAGCAACAGCAATGCATACGGAAATTTCATGTACCAATCCGCGCCAGTGCTTCGTCCACCGAACGATTATGCGGATCAATCCGTTGTGCCTGTCGCAATACCTTGCGGGCTTCGGTGATTGCCCCACGCTTCCACAACACGATAGCCAGATGCGCACCGATATCAGCATTCCGGCCGAGCTTCCATGCCTTACGTAAGGCCAATTCAGCCGCCTGGAGATGGCCAAGCCGGAACTGTAACCATCCCCAAGAATCATTGATCGCGGCGCTCTCGGGCTGGGCAGCCAAAGCCCGGCTCAGTAGTTTTTGTGCTTCCGGAAGGTCGCGTCCAGCATCCGCAAGGGTATAACCCAAGGCATTGATGGCATCCGTGTCATTGGGTCGCAGCTGCAATACCCGACGCAAAGCATGCACTGCCGCATCGACATCCCCCCCCTCGGCTTCGGCAATACTCAGCGCGTACAGTAGTTTGACGTCATCGGGCTTCAGCAACAAAGCGTGCCGGTAGGCCGTAATAGCCGCAGCATAATCATGGGTGCGCATCGCCAGCTCAGCTTGTAGAACCAGGCCACGACGGAAATCATCGGGATTTTTGGCATGCTGTCTGGTCAGTTCAATAGCCAGCTGCATCGCCTGCCGGTGATGGCCGTCCTGATCCAGCAGTATTACCCGGCGGGTACCGGCGAGAAAAGCCTGCGGGCTATTGCGGGGTATCTGGGCATACCAGCGCAACGCGGCAGCGGGTCGCTTGAGCACTTCAGCTAACTGTCCCAGCAGCAACAGACTTTGACTCCGTAAGGCAGCCGGAGCCCGGGCCAGTTCGGTATAGATCCGGGCCAATCTGGCAATATCACCCAGTTTGCTGGCATAGGCAGCACGCCAGCGAAAAGTCAGGGCATTCTGCGGGCCTTGATCAAGCCAGCGTAAAGCAGCGCTAAAATCACCGCGTTTGGCCAGATCGTCAGCATAAGCCAAACGCAAGGGAATGCTCTTTGGATGGTCTGCCAAACCTTTGCGGAACAGCTTGTCAGCCTGTCCTGGATTGCCATCCATACGGGCCAGCAGGGCCCGCCACAGATACCCGCGCGCATCCTCGAAGCGAGTGATTTCAGCATTGGCTAGTTGCCGGGCAAAAGCATATCTACCCAATCTCTCTGCAAGCTGGCTGGTAGCCAGCCAGACCCCGCTGCGATCACGTGGCAATTGCCCTGGTGTAGCCAACGCTTGCAACACGACCCCTGCCAGAGCCCGGTCACGAGCCGAGGCGAGTACCCGAAAAACCGTGGCCCAGTCACCATCGCTACCCGGCCCGCGCAGATCCTGCAGTGCCCGAACCGCTGCCATGCGCTGCCCCTGTCGCAAGGCCAGCCGCGCCCTGGCAGCAGCCAACTCCACCTGGCTGGCGCCCAGGATCTGCCAACGCGCCAGGGCCGCGTGAGCCAAAGCGGCATTACTTGTAATGATGGCCAGTGCAACCGTTTTTGCCGCTACCTGTGGATTAGATGAGGAACGCATCGCCCGGGCGTAGGCGGCAGCCGCAAGCTTGAGCCGGTTATGGCTAAGCGCGAATTCGCCCTGTAGCAACTCAGCCATAGTCCGGGCTACGGGAGTAGCAGGTGTCGACATCGTGGCAAGCGGCTGGGGAACATGCGTTAAGATAGGTTTGGAACTACGATAAGGGGTTACTGCAGTACACCCACCCAGCACGAGAGTAACGACTACGCCAGATCGAAATACTATGGATTGCATGCCTTTAAACTTGCGTAATGCACTCTGCACCATCTTCTCCTACTAAATCTGCACGTCCATCAGGATCGGGCCAACGATTCCCAGCTACCCGCACGTAAAGCTTATCCGATTCCCGACCTTTCACCGCTCATGACCTTGATCGCTTACGGACTCAACCACCTTACCGCTCCCGTTGCACTGCGTGAAAAAGTCGCATTCAACACCGCCGAACTGAGACAGGCTATGAACAGTCTCGCCGACGCACCCGGAGTGGAAGAGGCCCTGATCCTCTCCACCTGCAATCGTACCGAACTGTATTGTCGGGTTGCTCTGGGAGCTGAATCCGTGCCCGCTGAATGGCTGCATGAACATCATTGCCTCAAGCGGGGCAAATTGGACGAATTCCTGGTCAGCTACCGTAGTCTGGATGTGGTCCGGCACCTGTTCAGGGTAGCGACCGGCCTGGAATCCATGGTCATTGGTGAACCGCAAATCCTCGGGCAAATAAAGCAGGCCTACCGCATCGCCAAGGCGGTGGGGAGTCTAAAAACTCCGCTGGATCGTCTTTTGCAGAACACCTTTGCAGTAGCCAAACGAGTGCGTACCGATACCCGTATCGGTGCCAACCCGGTCTCGGTGGCGTATACCGCCGTGCGCTTGGCCGAACGCATGTTTATCAAACTCGAACAGGCCAACGTGTTGCTGGTCGGTGCCGGAGAGACTATCGAACTAGCTGCTCGGCACCTCATGGAGCGCAAGGTAAAGCGCATCATCGTCGCCAATCGCACTCTGGAAAATGCCCATACGCTAGCCCAACGTATCGGTGGCTATGCCATCGCACTCAACGAGATTCGGCAACACCTGGCCGAAGCCGACATTGTGATCACTTGCACCGCCAGCCGCGATCCGGTCATCTATCCCGAGATGGTGGCCGATGCCCTCAGTCAGCGCCGACACCGGCCCATGTTCCTGCTGGATCTGGCCGTACCACGCGATATTGATGCCCGGGTGGCGAGCCTGAATGATGTATTTCTCTATGATATTGACGCACTGCAGCAAGTGATCGACAAGAATATGCGCTCCCGAGAGGCGTCCACCCGTGATGCCGAAGTCATCATCGAACTACAGGTAAGCCGGTTCCAATCGTGGTTGCGGGCCCTGGATGCCCATAATCCGGTACGCGCCCTACGGGCCAGTGCCGAACGACAACGCGACGAGGTACTGGCCCGTGCCCAATCCATGCTGAAGGCTGGCAAGAATCCTGATGAGATCCTGCATTATCTTGCCAACACGCTCACTAACAAACTCATGCACACCCCCAGTGCCGGACTGCGAAGTGCCGCCGAAACCGGGGATGTGGAGCTGTTGCATGCAGCGGCCCGCCTGTACGGCTGCCCCGCTAGTGACGAACTTCAAAAATGATTGCCAGTATCCGTAGCCGACTTGAAGCGCTGGCCGAGCGTTTTGAAGAACTGGACCGGACTTTGGCCCAACCCAATGCTTTCGCCGATACCGATCGTTGGCAATCACTGAGCCGCGAACATGCCCGCCTACAAGCAATCGCCCGCAACTGGTCGGAATATCGTGCCTTGGGCCTGGAACTGGCAGAGGTCAACAGTTTGCTTGATGACCCGGAGCTGGGGCCTACTGCCAACGAGGACCGGCAACGTCTGACCGAGCGCCTCAAGGAACTTGAAAACCAGCTGGAACTTGCCTTGCTACCTGCCGAGCCGCATATCGAAGCCAATTTATTTCTGGAAGTACGAGCCGGTACCGGTGGTGATGAAGCCGCACTGTTTGCGGGCGATCTGTTGCGTATGTACACACGCTATGCAGAACGTCACGGCTGGAAGGTCGAATTACTTTCCAGCAGTGAGGGTGAACATGGTGGCTTCAAGGAAGTTATTGCTCGCATTGTCGGCAAAGGTGCCTACCATCGCCTGAAGTTCGAATCCGGCACCCACCGTGTACAGCGGGTGCCAGCAACCGAATCACAGGGTCGCATCCATACCTCAGCAGCCACCGTCGCCATTCTGCCTGAGCTTGATGCTGTTGAGACCGTCGAATTACGCGATACCGACCTGCGAATCGATACCTTCCGGGCTTCCGGTGCTGGAGGCCAGCACGTCAACAAAACTGACTCGGCAATCCGTATCACCCACCTGCCCAGCGGTATTGTGATCGAATGTCAGGACGAGCGTAGCCAGCACAAAAACCGTGCCCGTGCCTTAGCCCTACTGAAATCACGACTACTCGACCAAGCTCGAAATAAACAGGCCTCGGCACGAGCCGAGACCCGCAAGCTACAGGTGGGATCGGGTGATCGCAGCCAACGGATTCGTACCTACAACTTTGCCCAGGGGCGGGTCACCGATCACCGCATCAATCTGACCTTGCATCAATTGGATACGATTCTCCAGGGTGATCTCGACGAGCTCTTTGATACTCTGGCCCGTGAAGATCTACATGAACGCCGCCAAGCACTGGCCCACTCGGTATGAATCTTGTCATTACTCGTGCCCACCACGACGCTCTCGATGCCCTGGCACCCCTGTTCGATGCTTACCGGCAGTTCTACATGCAAGCCCCCGATCTACCGCGTGCCCGAACCTTTCTCAAGCAGCGCCTAGATAGCGGCGATGCAATCCTATTGTTGGCACACCATGGTTCACAAACGGTCGGCTTTACCCAGCTATATCCCCTTTGGAGTTCACTCAATACGGCTAGGATCTGGTTGCTCAATGACCTGTTTGTCAAACCCGAAGCTCGACGCCATGGAGTTGCCAGTGCCCTGCTGGATGCGGCCCGAGAACATGGGCGTCGCACCAGCGCCCACAGTCTGATACTTGAAACTGATCCCGATAACTACCCGGCCCAACGACTCTATCAGAGCCGCGGTTGGCAACGGCAAAACCATTTCTGGTTTGGCCTGACACTTTGAATCGTACTTCCTCTAGCGCATTGAATCAGGCCCTGCAGACTATTGCAGAGCTGCTGGCACAGCAGCGTGTCAACGAGGCAGAGCATCATGCTGCACGATTCCGGGTAGCCTGGCCGAAGAACGCCGAAGTAGCCCGCCTCCATGGCCTGGCTTTATTGATGGCCGATCGCATTGAGCCTGCGCGTGCTGCATTGAGTACCGCAGTAGCCTTGGATCCAACCAATGTCGAAGCCCACTGCAACCTGGGCAGTACCCTGTTGGCAGGAGGTGAAGCCGGGCAAGCCGCCCAAACCTTTACCGAGGCATTGCGGCTTGCCCCTACCCAGACTGCAGCTTGGAACGGCTTGGGCAATGCCCACTATGCCATGGGTGACCTGCCCGCTGCAGGCGCGGCCTATCGTGCGGCACTCGACCAAGCCCCCAACTATCCAGGTGCTCAATTTAATCTGGCTGCCGTCGAACTGGCACTGGGTCAAGCCGAGGCCGCGGAGCAACGCACCCGCCAGGCTCTGGCTCGCAATCCACACCCGCAAGGCTGGCTTTTACTTGGCCATATCCTGGCAGCCCAGGATCGTTATGCTGAAGCCCTCGATGCCTACAATGAAGGTGCTCACCTAATCCCCGGCGACCCCCAATTTGCCTACCAGCAGGGCTTGATGGCCGAAGAACTCGGACTCCTTGATAAGGCGGCCAACGCACACCGACGGGCCTTGAGTCTGAATCCCCAGGATGGCGCGGCCCTCGGACAACTTGTATTCGTAGAGCGGCAACGCTGCGCCTGGAACGATCTGGCTACCCTCTCAAGGCAACTGCAGCAGGCGGTACAACACAACCGTACCGGCATCTCCCCTTTCGTCCTGCTGGCCGAGGATGTTGCACCTTCGCTGCTCCGCCACTGCGCAGCGACTCATGCCGCCCATATTCAAGGTACGTGGCCTTTACAACAACAACGGTTGCGGTTTACCTATCCCCAGCGGGTACGGGATGCGCCCTTACGAATCGGCCTGGTTGCCAACGGCTTTCATCAACATGCCACCGGGATTCTTACCGTAGCCTTGCTGGAAGCCTTGCGGGCACATCCTGGCATTGAATCGTTGGCACTGTATGCCAGCAGTCCCGATGATGGTAGCGAGCTGCGCACCCGGCTGCAGGCCGCGGCATCCATCTTCCAGCAAACTCACGGCCTACCCGCGCCAAGCATTGCACAGCGTATCCACAACGATCAGATTGAAATCCTGCTCGACCTCGATGGCTGGTGTGCCGGGGGTCGGCCAGAGGTGTTCGCCTTGCGACCCGCCCCCATCCAGGTCAACTGGCTGGCCTATCCCGGCACCTCGTCGATGCCCTGGATCGACTACCTGATAGCCGATCACTTTGTGCTGCCCACGCAGGAAAGCGCCCATTACAGTGAATCGATCGCCTGGCTGCCACGCTGTTACCAACCTAGCGACCCGAGCCGCACGGTGATCCCGCCGCCCTCCCGCAGCGCCTTGGGGCTGCCCAAGCAGGGTACGGTTTTCGTCTGTTTCAATGCCAGCTTCAAAATCAATCCGCCAAGTTTCGAGCGGATGCTGGCCGTGCTACGGGCCACCCCCGGCAGTGTGCTCTGGCTACTTGACCCCGGTACGGATGCGCAAGCGCGTTTGCGGCTCCACGCCCGTACTCACGGAATCGATGCGTCACGCCTGGTGTTTGCCCAGAAACGTCCGCATGCCCAATATCTGGGTTTGTTCCGGCACGCCGACCTGTTTCTGGATTGCCACCCCTACAACGCTCATACCACTGCCTCGGATGCGCTCTGGGCAGGCTGTCCCGTACTGACCCGGCCCGGTCGCAGCTTCGCTGCACGGGTAGCCGGCAGCCTCAACCAGCAGCTCGGACTGGATGCCCTCAACGTTATCGATGACCGCACTTTTATCCGTATTGCCACCCATCTCGGCAACCATCCGGACACTCTCCAGAGCTTGCGGCAACAGCTTCAACAAAGTCGTGAGAAATCGGGACTATTCAACATGCAGGCCTACGCCAGGGATTTTGTTACGGTCCTGAAAGATATGGCCAGGCGCAAACGCCAAGGGCTGCCACCTGCGAATCTAGGCTGAGCAACCCCAACCACGGGACGTGATCGATGGCCAGGGTCGATCCCAGTAGATAAGTGATGTGAACAAATCTCTTATCAGGCGGGGTGCAGCTACAATATGCGACGGTTCCGGTTTTACGCTGTCTCGATGCACCCTACCCCGTTATTGAATCCCCCCACTCCTACAGGGCCAGATCGCTGGCGGCGCTGGCATACCATGCCAGGCTCTGCACTGGCACTGGTTCTGGCAGAAACCGCCCAACGCCATAAGCGCCTCATCGTTGCCGTTACTGCCAGTGCCACGGCGGCCAACACCCTGGAGCAAGACCTGGCGGTGTTCAGTAAAGATGTGTCGGTACTTGGATTTCCGGACTGGGAGACTCTGCCTTACGATCTGCTCAGTCCGCATCCGGAGATCGTCGCCAACCGCATTGCTACCCTGCACCGTCTGCCGGGCATGGATCGTGGCATCCTGATCCTCCCGGTATCGACACTGCTGCAGCGCATTGCCCCAAGACACTATCTGGTTGGCTCAGGATTGGAGGTGCACATTGGTCAGCGATTTACTCTGGACAAAGAACAAACGCGCTTGGATGCTGCTGGCTATCGCCGGGTATCACAGGTTGCTGAAACGGGCGAATATGCTGTGCGAGGGGGCCTGCTCGACCTGTTTCCGAGCGGCGCGAAGGAACCATATCGAATTGAACTTCTGGACGACGAAGTCGATTCACTGCGTAGCTTTGATCCGGAAACGCAACGTTCGCGTGAAACGCTACAAGAAATCCGTTTCCTACCAGCTCGGGAATTTCCCTTTACCGAAGACGACCGCAACACCTTTCGCCATCGACTGCGCGAACGCTTCCCCATCGATCCCCGACACTGCCCGGTCTACCAGGATATACGGGCAGGACTCAGCCCGGCGGGCATCGAATATTACCTGCCACTCTTTTTCGAGACGACCGAAACCCTGTTTGACTACCTGGGTAAGGATGCACTGTTTGTGCTCGGGGACAACATTACCCCGGCGGCCGAAGAGTTCTGGGCGAATGTTGAGGATCGCTACGAGCAGCGTGCCCACGATATCGAACGCCCTATCTTGCCCCCCGCCGAGCTATATCTCAGCCCTCAGGATCTGCGCCAACACCTCAATGCGGGCCGCCGTATCGAACTCGTTCCGGAGCATGCCGAATCCGTAACCGATCTGGGATTGGAACCGGTGTCTCCCCGACCCCAAGCACCTAGAAACGATAACCAGACCACAGCACTTAGCCACTGGCTTGGTGAGCAAGCTGGCCACGTATTGATTGCCGTCGAGTCTGCGGGCCGCCGTGAAAATCTTCTGGAACGCCTGGCCGGTACAAACCTGCACCTGCGACAGATTGCTAATTGGCCTGAATACCTCCAGTCATTAGATTCCAGTACGGACATTTTTATAGGTATTCTGCCTCTTAGTCAGGGGTTCTCATACCGTGCCGCAGGCCTATGCATACTGACCGAATCGGAACTATTCAGCGAGTACGTACGTCAGGATCGACGCCGCCAGCGCAACAGGCTGCGTGATCCGGAGGCCATCAT
Organism: uncultured Mizugakiibacter sp.; assembly: GCA_964404785.1. Taxonomy (GTDB): domain Bacteria; phylum Pseudomonadota; class Gammaproteobacteria; order Xanthomonadales; family Rhodanobacteraceae; genus Metallibacterium. Next base: position 2,085 of record CAYOLM010000002.1, on the reverse strand, counting down.
CCAGGACCTCAGTGCCCTGGATGATGGCACCCCAGTCGTCCATGCTGACCACGGCGTCGGCCGTTATCGTGGCCTGGTCACCCTGGAAATTGGTGATACCCCGGGGGAGTTTCTGGCGATCGAATATGCCAAGGAATCGCGCCTGTATGTACCGGTAACCCAGCTCGATCTGGTCAGTCGCTATGCCGGCGCCGACCCGGAACTGGCCCCTCTGCATCGTTTGGGAGGTGATTCCTGGGAGAAGGCTCGCCGTAAGGCCGCCGAGAAAATTCGTGATGTAGCCGCAGAACTGTTAGCTATCCATGCCCAGCGCGCTGCCCGCAAAGGCACCGCAATCCCTATCGATAAAACCCTCTATGAACAGTTCGCAGCGGGGTTTCCATTCGAAGAAACCACTGACCAGGCGTCAGCGATTGAGGCGGTACTCGAGGATTTATCCTCACCTCAACCTACGGATCGGGTGGTATGTGGTGATGTGGGGTTCGGCAAGACCGAAGTGGCATTGCGAGCCGCATTCGTGACTGCAATTGCCGGCCGCCAAGTCGCTATGCTGGTGCCGACTACTCTGCTGGCCCAACAACACTATCAAAACTTTTCTGATCGTTTTGCCGACTGGCCCTTACGCATCGAAGTGCTGTCCCGTTTTCGTTCCAAGAAGGTCAATGAGGAGGTCCTGTCGCGCTTGGCATCAGGTGAAGTCGACATCGTCATCGGCACCCATCGTCTACTGCAGAAGGATATATGTTTCGCCAAGCTGGGCCTGGTTATCGTGGATGAGGAACAGCGTTTCGGGGTACATCACAAGGAACGCATGAAGAAATTTCGTGGTGAGGTTGATCTACTGACACTTACCGCAACACCTATTCCCCGCACTCTGAACATGGCGCTGGCGGGTTTACGCGACCTGAGTATCATTGCCACCCCACCTGAGCACCGTATGGCGATCAAAACCATGATCGTTCCTTACGAAGCAGCGATGGTTCGTGAGGCTCTGCAACGTGAGCTGGCTCGGGGTGGACAGGTATACTTTTTGCACAATCAAGTTGACACCATTGACAAGACCGCGCGGGAACTCGCCGAGCTGATGCCGGCTGCCCGTATCCGCATCGCCCACGGACAAATGCCCGAGAAAGAGCTCGAGCGTGCCATGCTCGATTTTCACTACCAGCGTTTCAATGTGCTGGTCTGCACCACCATCATTGAATCGGGTATCGACATTCCGAGTGCCAATACCATCATCATCAACCGGGCCGACCGCTTTGGCCTAGCCCAATTACATCAGCTACGTGGTCGTGTTGGCCGCTCTCATCATCGTGCTTACGCCTACCTGATTGTTCCCGACAAACACTTGATGACCGCCGACGCCAGAAAACGCCTCGAGGCCCTTGTCTCCCTCGAAGAGCTCGGTGCCGGTTTCACTCTAGCCACCCATGATCTGGAAATCCGTGGCGCCGGTGAGTTGCTGGGCGAAAAACAGTCCGGACAAATCGAAGCGATCGGTTTTGTCCTCTACAAGCAATTACTCGATCGGGCCGTGCAGTCCCTGCAGAGCGGGCAGCTTATCGACTTCGAACTCCATGCCCCCCATGAAGCAGAGATCGAGCTACATGTTGCCGCACTGATTCCCGATGATTATCTGCCCGACGTGCATACCCGGCTGACCTTGTACAAACGCATCGCCAGTGCTGTCGATATCGAGACCCTGCGTGAATTACAGGTTGAAATGATCGATCGGTTCGGGCTGCTACCGCAGCCACTCAAAAATCTGTTTGCTATCTCCAATATCAAACTGGCGGCCACCTCGCTGGGGATCCGCAAGCTTGACCTGGGTTCCGAGAATGGGCGGGTACATTTTCACGAAGATCCGCATATCGATCCACGTCAAATTATGCGTTTGGTACAGACCCAACCCTCAATCTACCGCTTTGATGGACCGGAAAAACTACGCCTGCGCGGTAATTGGGAAAAATCTGAACAACGTCTGCAGGGCGCCAGGGATCTGCTGGTTCTACTCGGAGCGCGACAAGCCGCCTGAAGCGGAATCAGCCTGGTAGTCGGCATCATGTTCCTTACCAGCCCGGCATG
>CAYOLM010000001.1:0-33313 GCA_964404785.1 uncultured Mizugakiibacter sp. | reverse complement strand
CCAGCAGGCTGTTACTACCGCCCAGCAGGCCGATGCCACGGCCCAGCAGGCCGATGCTACGGCCCAGCAGGCTGTAACTACCGCGCAGCAGGTCTCATCTGAATTGCATGCTCTATACGAGAGCCGATCATGGCGTATTACGCAGCCGTTGCGTACAGCAATGACTTTTATTAGATGGCTTAGTAATCTCCCGAAACGTCTGTTAAAAATGGTTGTCCTGGCATTGATCTCTTCTGTTCTGCATCGGCCTGAATTAAGCCCAAAGTTTAGCAATTGGCTAAAAAGAACCTATCCCAATCTACATTCAAGAATCCGATCACTGTCCATCCATAATGGCATATATGTCCCCCCTGAAAAGGACATTACTTTTGAAGTTATTCAATTAGAGACTTGTGATGTTGTTACAAAATATCAGGAGGATCAAGTAAGTGATCAGCTATCACTAAAATCCATCAATCATATAGATAACCGTGAAGATTTAGCTGATTATTCAATGAGAACAAGAGAGATCTACAGTAAGTTAAAAGATGATACGCTCAAGGGGAGGCAGCTCTGATGCGACTGGTTATTGATATGCAAGGGGCACAAACGGCGAGCCGTTTTCGGGGTATTGGCCGTTATACCATGGCATTTGCTCGGGCGATGCTTGAGACTCGTGCAAACAATGATGTACTACTGATACTAAATGGTGCACTGCCTGAAAGTATTGACTCCATACGTGCTGCTTTCGACGGTCTTTTATCACAGGGAGATATTCGAGTATTTGATATTGTTGGCCTAGTCGACCCTGCCGATCGGAACAATGATGCCCGTCGCCATGTAGCAGAGCTTGCTCGTGAGGCATTTATAGCAAGCCTGGAACCAGATGTAGTGCTGCTATCTTCACTGTTTGAGGCTTTCTACGAGGAGGCCGTCACTAGTATCTCCGCATTGACTACGCATTTGCTGACAGCCGTAATACTATATGATCTTATACCGCTTATATATCGTAAAGACTATCTAAGTAACACTATCATAGAACATTATTATTTAAATAAACTTGAATATCTTCTTCGTGCTGATTTATTGCTATCTATTTCCATATCATCCGGGCAGGAAGCGGCTAAATATCTGCAGTATCCAAAAGACCAAATTATTAATATCTCGACTGCCTGTGACGTACATTTCCACCCACTAAAATTGACAGATGCTGAGTATGTTAGTCTGTCTAAGTGTTACGGTATTGACCGTGATTTTGTGATGTATACCGGTGGCATTGACTATCGAAAAAATGTTGAGGGACTGATCAGAACTTTTGCACAGTTGCCACAGACTTTACGCAGTGCTTATCAACTGGTAATTGTCGGCCGTGAGGCCGTCTTGGATAACCGCCTTGCTGTGCTGGCGCAAACTGTGGGTTTATCTGACAAGGATATTGTATTCACCGGATTTGTTCCCGACGACGTTCTGGTTATCTTGTATAACGCAGCGCATTTGTTCGTCTTTCCTTCATGGCATGAGGGCTTTGGCCTGCCGATACTGGAAGCCATGGCCTGTGGCAAAGCGGTGCTGGCTGCAAATAGTTCCAGCTTGCCTGAAGTAGTGGGCTTGGATGAGGCGCTGTTCGACCCTGCTGAGCCGGCGGACATGGGTTCCAAAATTGAGCACATTCTGACTGATGAGGTATTTCGTACTCGCCTTGAACAACATGGTCTTAGGCAGGCCAAGAAATTTTCCTGGCATAAAACCGCACGTCAGGCTTGGCAGGCGGTTACGACCCTGGCAGAGAAGTCGCAGGTGGCGAATCCTGCAACCCGGCTAGCAAGCCGGCCAAAGCTGGCTTACATATCACCCTTACCACCAGAAAAAACCGGTATTGCCGACTATAGTGCCGAGCTTTTGCCAGAGTTGGCCAGACACTATGAAATAACGGTTATCACCGAACAGAAGACTGTTGCCGACCCCTGGGTTCACGCCACTTGCGCTATCCACGATGTGGCCTGGTTGGAGAGAAATATCAGTCGTTTCGAGCGACTGCTTTACCATTTTGGTAATAGCCCATTTCACAGCCATATGTTTAGACTGCTCCAGCGCTACCCTGGAGTGGTCGTGCTGCATGATTTCTTTCTCTCAGGGGTTGTTGCCTATCGCGATATGCACGGTGAAACTCCGGGGCAATGGGCTCGCACTCTGCAGCAGGCTCATGGTTGGCTGGCAGTGCGGGAACGGTTTACCGAAGCTGACACCAGCGAGGTGATATTTCGTTATCCCTGCAATCTGCCTGTTTTGCAACAGGCGCTGGGGGTGATTGTTCACTCCGACCACAGTTGCCAATTGGCCGAGCAGTGGTATGGCCAAGGAGCTTCGAAAAACTGGTCGGTGATTCCACTTTTGCGCGCTCCAGCACCCACCACCGACCGACAGTCGGTGCGTCGGGCGCTGGGCTTGAATGAAACGGATTTCGTGGTAGCAAGCTTTGGGATGATTGCCCCTACCAAGCAGAGCCAGTGCCTACTGGAGGCCTGGCTTGCTTCACCATTGAGTTGCAATAAGCATTGTCACTTGGTGTTTATTGGTGAACGTCATGGGGGCGAATACGGTGCGCAAATGGCGGCCCAAATCGAGGCAAGTCCCGCGTGCGAGCGTATAAAAATAACTGGTTGGGTGGGTGCAGAGACTTTTCGTCAGTGGCTGGCGGCAGCCGATGCGGCGGTGCAACTGCGCACTCATTCCCGTGGGGAGACCTCGGCCTCGGCACTCGATTGTCTGAACTATGGTTTGCCCACCATCGTCAATGCTCACGGCAGCCTTGCTGAATTGCCTGAGGATGTGGTCAAGCGCTTGGCCGACAAGTTCACCACTGCCGAGCTTTCCGAGGCACTCAGCAATCTATGGCGAGATGTGGATGGGCGAGCCAAACTGGGTCAGCGTGGGTGGAGGTATTTACGTCGCCAGCATGCGCCGCGCGAGTGCACCGATAAATATGCTCATGCTATAGAAAGGTCTTACGAGCGAGCCCGTCGGCAACTACCTGGAGCCTTGTCAGCGATTGCGGCAACAGACCCCTCGTTGACTTCGGACCAGTCTGGACGATTGGCTACCACCCTGGCCTACAACCATCCGCCGCATCCTCGCCGGCCACAGATTCTCGTGGATGTATCGGCGTTGGTGCAAACCGACCTGAAAACCGGTATTGAGCGGGTAGTACGCGCTTTCTTACAGCAATGGTTGAATAAGCCCCCGACGGGTTGGACGGTGGAACCGGTTTATGCCAGCATCGATCGCCTCGGCTATCGTTATGCTCGTCACTTTACGGCACATTTTCTGGGCATCCATGACGAGTGGGATGAAGACGAGCCGGTGGACATTTGGCCGGGAGATGTGTTTATTGGTTTAGATCTGCAGCACTATGTCGTTACCGCTCAGGAAAATGTTTTGACCAGTTGGCGGCAGCGCGGGGTTAAGATATGGTTTGTGCTCTACGACCTCTTGCCAGTGCTCTTGCCTCACGCCTTTCCTGATGGCGTCGAAGCCCAGTACCAGCGCTGGTTGTCAGTAATTACTCGCTACCAGGGCATCGCTTGTATTTCTCGCGCCGTGGCCACTGAAATCCACAGCTGGTTGGCTGACCATGGTCTCCAACGAGAACGCCCATTGCAGCTCAATTGGTTTCACCTAGGTGCCGATGTTGAGCGCAGTGTTCCGACTTTGGGGTTACCCGAGGATGCCCCACAGCGCTTGGCAGCACTTAGTGCTTACCCCAGTTTTTTGATGGTTGGCACCATCGAACCACGTAAGGGACACTTGCAAGTATTGGCTGCGTTCGAGCAGGTCTGGGCACAAGGCGTTGCTGCCAACCTGGTCATTGTAGGCAAAGAAGGTTGGCAAGGCTTACCTGAGCAGCAGCGTGGAACCATTCCAACGATCATGCAGAAATTACGCAACCATCCGCAACTTGGCCAACGCTTGTTTTGGCTCGATGAAGTCAGTGACGAATATCTGGGGAAGATATACTGTGCTACGACCTGCCTGCTCGCTGCTTCTGAAGGCGAGGGGTTTGGGTTGCCGTTGATTGAAGCGGCACAACACCGATTACCGATCCTGGCGCGAGACATTTCGGTGTTCCGGGAGGTGGCGGGTGAGCACGCGAGCTACTTTCCAAACAGTCTCGAACCTGCCGTATTGGCTGAAGCGGTGCAAAACTGGCTGGACTCATATCATCAGGGTAACTATCCATGTTCAGAGACCATGGCGTACCAGAGTTGGGAGCAAAGCGCCGACCAGGTATTGGGTATTGTGCTGGGCAAAACCCAGCCGTATCTTAGTTGGCTTCCTGAGAGGGGATAGCTGGTGCCATCATGCCTGTTGAGCTCCGTTCATTCCAACACGAGCTACGTGCCACCTGCCGTATAGTGCAGCTGGCCACCCATTAAGCAACCCAGAATAATGCGAATTGGCAATAAATATTTTGTAAGTTCCACGGCTGTTAAATCCAGTGGGTTTGGTCTTTTAGAGGCAATTATATCCTTAGTATTGATTAGTATTTCAGTCATGGCTGTTTACAACTGGATCAATGTCAACCTCATTTCTATCGGCCGTTTGCAAGCCCACGCACAACAAAACCTGGCCGAGAATAATGTATTGGCCTATTTGAGCAACCTGAACCCGATGCTCAAACCGCAAGGAACACAAAAATTCATAAAATATCGGGTCCGTTGGAATAGTGCTCTGATTGAGCCAGCCCGCGACCAGGTAGCCTCCTCCGTAGGCATAGGTCTTTATAAGGTCGGTTTATACCAAGTTACTGTTCATATCACCAGACCGGATGGTAAATCTTGGTTTCAGTTTCATTTCAAACAAGCGGGTTATCTCCAGATCCGCAGTAATAAGCACGGTTTCATTTAGTGCACCATCCAAGATGATCAGTATTCGCATCTCCCAACGCCGTGGCTTCACCCTCATCGAGATGCTGGTGACCTTGGTGCTGGTTGCGCTCATCACCACCACTATCATGCAGGGGATGAGCTACATCTGGCGCTTGCAGACTCGCTCCAACCGAGTTATTGCCACGGCTACCGTAGCCGATATGCACGCTGCTTGGTGGCGGGAGGCCATTCGTGGTTTGGTAACCGTGCCGCCCCAAAAAGTCGGTCTGTTCAAAGGTACTCAGCACCAGCTACAGGGCTTGAGCCTCTATGTACCGGGCCGGGTGCCAGACATCGTTGCATCGCTGGCCTGCAGGATCGCTAGCCACGCTAGAGTTGATACCTTGACGTGCAACAATCAGCCCATCCTACAACTGCCGGCGGGCAGTTATTTCTATTACCTCGATACGCACCGGCAACGCCAGCAGACCTGGCCACCCTCCACAGGCAGCTATCGGCAACTGCCTCAGACTATTCTCATCGGGAATAATGATGCCGTGGTTTGGGCTGCCTCACCCTTGCAACCCAGCGCCCCCCAATTCGTCCAATATCAATATGCCCAAGGTGACTTGGCCCCATGAATCAGCACCGCCGCCCAAGCCCGGTTAGCCGCCAAAGCGGCTATGTACTCATCATCACCCTGGTTTTCATCGTGGTCATCACCCTGGCTGTCGGTTTTTTCAGTAGCAAAGTTAGAATAGCTATGGGCCTAGTCGCCAAGGCCCAGCAGCGCAGCCAAATAAGTCTTGCTATGCACTCCTCCCTGAACTCCATGCTCTACCACCTGGCCGTAGTTAGACGTACCCCATATGGCATCGGCACCCCGCCACATACGACACGGGTAGACGGTCATCGGTACCGGGATGGTAAAGTGACGTATCAGCTCAACGACCAGCGGGGTCTGGTCAGCCTACGCTTTCCACGGCAAAGCCAGATTGAGCATCTGCTGACAGAATTTGGGGTTCCGGAAAGTGTTCAGCCAGCACTTTATGCAGCGTTGAGCAAGTACATCGCAGCCCCACAAAGCGGTTTTCTGGCTCACGCTGACACGACCCAATATTCTGCAGCAGCGCTGCCACCTCCGGCGCATCGGCCATTGTATAGCGTGGCTGAACTAAGAAATATCTACGGCTGGGCCACGCAAAAGCAACTATGGAAAGATGATCGCTTCCAGCGACAACTGACCACGGCGATGGTAACCGGCTTAAACCCCAATGCGGCCACGGCACCGGTACTGGCAACGCTGCCGTGGGTAGACAGCAAAATGGCCCAGGCATTGATTACCTATCGCCTACATCAACCCATAACGCTGGATGTCATGTCTCAAATCACCGGTTTGGATACCCTGCAGATGCAATATCTGATATTTCCATTCCCCTCAAAATACTACCGACTGACACTTGCATGCGCTTGTTCGCATCCCCGTGTGCAGTACAATATCGTATTAACGCCCTTGAGCAATATCGCCCCTTGGAATCTTGCATCCATTGGATACTACAATGCCGGCGTTTCTGGATCGCCTAAAACAACACCGCTTCCTGTCATTTCTCCGGTCAATGCCCCTGCAGCCAACCCGTTTGCTCCGTAGTCCGACGGGGGATCGGGTCATCCAGAAGGGCTTGTTGGGCCGGCAGATTTTATTATCCCGCGATCTTATCCATTACGAATACATGGATTTTCGTGAGGGCATGTCTCATACCCAGCGTAGTAAAGCGCTGCTACTTCGCGTGCAGGCGGGCAGCCCTTACGTGCAGACCGGCTATACCGCGATCTGGCGGGGCGGAACGGCCCAGGTATGGTTTTGGGATAGCAGCCATGTAGCTAAGGGCCGGCGTGAACAACTACTTCCAGAAACCCTGTTTCATCCAGCCCTGTCGGCAGGGCTACGCCTGTGGAAGCTTGAGCGGGGCTATGAAGCGCAGGTCTGGCGCGAGGGTGAGCTGCAGGCCAGCCGGTATTGGGCACAGCCCCCCTCTGCTGCAGAATGGCATCATTTTGCCCGTCAGGTAGGTGCCCCCGAAGCCGAAGTTGTGCCGCAGCCGCAACCAGAACCGGCGCCCTGGCTTGCTCGGCCCTTTGCCAGAATTGCCGGCAATCGGCTGGGTAAACTCCGCGAGCACAGTGGCCAGCTATGGATTGCGATCTTTCTACTGCTGGGGGTGCTGGGCTTGTGGCAGGGGGAGCAATATCTAAAATATCAACAAGCTCAGCAATCACTGCAAGGCTCTGTTCAGCAATTACGCAGCCAAGGGCAAATCCTGCTCACTGCCCGCACTCGCGCCGAGCGCAAACTTGTCGAGGTGCGGGCTATTCAGCAGCGTTTAGCCCAGCCCAGCCCGCTACTTATCATGAATGCGCTGCTGCGAGTGATGCCCGCAGGCGTCACCATCCAATCTTACCAACAGCAGTCACAGCTGATCATTGTTAAATTCTCAAAACGAAATCTACTCAACGTGGCCCAAATCGTATCCAGAATACAGGTCTTACCCTTTGTCGCCCTGGTCAGCCCCGCTGATGCCCGCCGTGGCCAACTTGAGCTGCACATCCGCCTGCAATGAACGCACTTATCGAACAATTTCAGCAAATTCGCAGGCATCCCTGGCTGGGTCATGCGCTACTGGGCATATTGGTCTTGATATTGCTGAATGGATTACTGAATTTAGGTAGCGCCAACAGCCAGATGTCGCAGTTGAACGGCCAGCTCCAGGCTAACCGTGAACGTTTGCTACTCATTACCCGACAGACCCAATGGCCAGGTCGTGACAAGGCAGTGAGTAGTGTGCTGGCCCAGCTTCAGGGGCGTCTTTGGCGGGCACCTACTCCCGCCGTGGCCCAAGCAACGGTACAGGATCGCCTCAATTTGCTGGTTCGCCGACTGCAATTGACCTCTCCTGTGGTGCGGGTAGGTAATCTGCAGGCCATTAAGGGCTTGAAAATACGCTGGGTGAAGGCCCGGCTCAGTTTTATATTTAACGCAGCAAAATTTCCAGGTTTGTTAGCCAAGCTGTTAAAGCAAAATCCACAGATAGTCATTGAGGATTTGCAATTTTCCAATCAGCCAAGAGCCCGCGCTAGCTTGGGACTGATATTTTATTTTCGGCCCTAGGCAGATAGGGAAGCATAGCGAGACAGGAGGAAAATTGTGGTTCTATTTCACGATAAAGAGCAAAAAAATGAGCCAATTTTTCACTTCCGCCCTAGATTCTCCCTTGGTTCGACGGGTTGCTAAGACATGAACAACATCGCCACCTCCCGGTATCTCCTCTACGCCCTGCTCGCGGCTTTCATTGCCTGGTTGTTTTGGCTGCTACCCCTACCGAAGACGCCAGCGCCTGTCACCAGTACCCGGCATGCAAGCTGGCAGTTGCCCAGCATCCAACGGCCGCCTGACCCCCAGGCATTGGCCACGCGGTTGGCTAAAAGGCAGGGCTGGCAGGCGGTGGGCAAGGTGGGTTCTGCGCAATTTGCGGCAGCCAAAAAAATTAGCCCTAATGCAAAAATTCTGGGTATCGTGCAACCTGAGCACGGGCTTGCCGGTGTGCTGATACTTCTACCCAAAGGCCACCTGCAAACGTTCCGGGTGGGGGAGACTTTACCTGACGGTCGACGGATCACCGCGATCCAGGGTGCCGATGTCACCCTGGCCCCCGCCAAAGGCCATACCGGTAAGCCACAAACGATTCATCTGTTTCCATTTCAAGCCAAACACCTCACTGCGCCCAAGCTTGTAGCGCCTGCCGCGGAATCCTGACACTCATCATCCCGGGCGACGCGCAATGCTTTTCCTGTCATTCCGGGCGCAGACCCGAGATCCACGGTCTGGCGGAAACGTCCGAGCGGGCCTCCAACGCGTTCCGGGCCGGGTGGATTCCCGCCTACGCGGGAATGACAAATGGGGCGACGGCAGCTTGTCCATCGCCGTAGTTCGCGGTGCCCTTGTCTTGTCATCCCGGGCGCAGACCCGGGATCCACGGTCTAGCGGTAGCGTCCGAGCAGGCCTCCAACGCGTTCCGGGCCGGGTGGATTCCCGCCTACGCGGGAATGACAAAAAAGGTTCGTCATCCCGGGCGACGCGCAATGCTTTTCCTGTCATTCCGGGCGTAGCGCAATGCTTTTTCCGTCATCCCGGGCGACGCGCAATGCTTTTTCCGTCATCCCGGGCGCAGACCCGGGATCCACGGTCTGGCAGCACCGTTCGAGCAGGCCTCAACCGGGATCCAACGTGCGGTCAGGGTAACGCCAGTGGCCATCGTTTGCTGCTGTGATGGAGTAGGAAAAGCTGCGAAATAATTAACAACTAAATGAATATTTCGTACGGATATCCCAAGTATTGCAAGGTGACAATAGACTAGGCCGATGGTAGTCTCTCGCGTCTTCCCCGGGGTGAAAGACTTGCTACCAACTGATCACCAAAGATTTCCGCACTTGAAGCGTGGAAAGCTGCGTCAATGGCTGGGGATTGCTGCCTTAACCCTGACGGTGGCAGGCTGTGCGGCCAATCCTCCGGTGCGCTGGCCAGCCCCCCTGGCGGTGGGCACGCGACATGCCCAACCGGTCAGCGAACAGCTTCGGTCTGGCTCGACCGCCACTGCACTGACCAAAGTATCGTTAACCCCCGCTGTGCCACACGCATCGGCCCATTATCAGGTCAGTAAAATCCCCCCCAGCGGTGGCCAGCCCGAGCGCTTCAACCTCAGCTTCAATAAGATGCCCCTGCGGGACTTTGTACAATATGTATTGGGGCAAATGCTCAAGCTCAATCTGTACATCGATCCCAATGCGATCAATGCCACGCAACAGGTCAATCTGCGCCTCAGCAAACCGGTAACCCGCACCAATCTACTCGCCATCACCCGTGCCATACTACAAAGCTACGGCTTGGCTTTGGTGCAACAAGGTCATCTGTATCGGGTGTTGCTCGACACCAAGGTGGCCAAACTGCCGCCCAATTTTCTGCGCCTGCGTGACTCGGCTACCACGCCTGATAACCTGCGCCCGCTGTTTCAATACGTACCGCTGACGACGGCGAATTTTGGCAATATCTACAATACCCTCAGTGCCCTGTTCGGACGGCGCATCTTTCTGTCGGGCTTACGGCGTACTAACGCCATTTTGCTTTACGGTCAGCAGCCGGTGGTTAAAAGTGCCCTGCGTATTATTCATCTGCTCGATCGACCGGCCTTACGCGGTGCCCAGGGCCGACTGGTACAGTTGGTCTACCTGCATGCTAAAGATGCCGCAGCACGCTTAAAACAGATCCTCCTTGCCGAGGGCTATGCGGTCGGTAGTCCGAGCGTGCTCAGCGTTATCCCGGTACCCTCCTCAAACAGCCTGATTCTACTCAGTGCCACCCAGACTCTGCTGGCCCATGCCGTCGCCTGGGTGCAAAAAATTGATATTCCCGCGCAAACTAACGGCAATCAGGGCTTGTTCGTCTATCGCGTGCAACATGCCAACGCCACCACCCTGGCACGCATTGTCAGCCGGTTTTTCAGTGGGGAGAATGAGACCGCGAAAAAACCCCTTTTAGGCTTAGGCCCGCAGAGTCCCGTCTCGTCAGTAGGGGCAGCCAATGGCAAGGCCGCGGTCAAGAACAGCAAAGCTCAACAAAGCGCTGTGTTTGGCCGTAATATTGTCGTCAATGTGGCCACCAACAGCATCATCTTTCGCGGTAGTGCTGAGAAATTTCGACAACTACGCCGCTTGCTACAAGAACTTGACCAGCCGCAGCGGCAGATTCTGGTGCAGGTCACCATCGCCGAAATCACCCTGGGTAAGACTCAACAAACTGGGGTGGCCTGGGCTCTGGCGCAGGCCAAGCTGGGCAGCAGCATTATTCGTGGGGGCACGCTCGGCGGACTCGGCGTGCCCACCAGCTCTGGCCTCAATTTTGCCGTACTCAATAACAGCGGCGCTACCCGTGCCCTGATCGAGGCCCTGGCCACCAATAATCAGGCTCGTATCCTCTCCACGCCGCGGATTATGGTGCTGAATGGAGCCATTGCTAACATCAATATTGGCAACTCGGTGCCGGTGATTACCTCACAACAAAGCGCCAATGTTGCTGTGAACGGCACTACCGGGGTGCTGCAAACCATTCAGTATCTCGACACCGGCATTATCATGTCGGTGGCGCCGGTGATTCTCGGCCAGAATCTTATCAATATGAAGATCAAGGTTGAGGTCAGCAACGCGGCCAAAACCGTAACCGGGGTGAACAGCACCCCCACCATTGATAAGCGTTTGCTGGAGACCACCCTCGAAGCCCCCAATGGCGACACCATCGTGTTGGGCGGTCTAATCAGCCAGAACCGTAATAGCAGCAATACCGGCGTCCCTGTGTTGCAAGATATTCCCTGGCTGGGTAGCTTGTTTCGCAACCACAGTCAAGCCACTACCCGCACTGAACTGCTGGCACTCATTACCCCCTACATTCTCAGCCAGCCTGGTCAGGTCGAAGCTATCACCCATGCCTTGCGCAAACGTTTTCCGGGGTTCAGACCATGAGCCACCAATATGCTGTTGTTTCAGTAGCTAAATCAAAGACCTGTATGCCTATCGAGATAGATTACCATGCCAAGACGACGTATCCCCACAATGGGTATTTGACAGTGCCAAGCTACCCGCCTAACATAAGTTCAGCACGGCTTCAGGGGGGCACTCCTTTGGGTGTGCTAACAATGAGCGAAGAGACGTCTCACCATCGCAAGATCTAAAAGTTCTTAGGAGAAAAGACATTATGAAGCTTCAGAAGAAAATGCTGGTCGCCACGATTGCTTTGGCGCTGGCCGGTCTCACTGGGTCGGCCTTCGCCGGTACCGTGAGTTCAACCTTTAATACCTATGCGACCGAGGCGGTATCGGGCTTGACTGCGGTGAATAGCCCGGTCATGGCTTACCAACCGGGTAAGTTGATCGCGGCGGGTACCAGTTTCACTATTTATATTCAGCTCAATGGCGGTGCCAAGTGGCTAGCCGCCGCTACCGGCGCCGTTTCTAGCACCACCGTGAGTTTCGGTTCGGCCGTACTTGGTACGTCTTTTGTAAGCGCGTCAGGTACCGTGCTGGCATTGAATTTTACCGCAGGCGCTTCGGCGATTCCTACTAGCACCGTTTTGAATATGTCTGCCCTGTCGGCCTCAATAGACCTGAGTGGTGCTACCGGGTTGGTAAGCAGCGGTGGTATCGTGACCGCGACCTTTGCCTTGGCCAATGGCACCGCGGGTAGCACCCCGGTCTTCCCGACCGCACCCCTGGATATGGCCAGTGGTACGGTAGCCAATTCTTTGCAAGCCATCACTGCTACGGTGGTCAGCTCGGCTACTTTCACACCAATTGCGGAAAGCGCGAAGATTGACGTACAAGCGAGCACGGGTCCTTTGAGTAATACCCTGGTAGGCTTGGCTGCTGCGGGCACCGTCAATTTTGGTTCGGTGTCGTTCACTACCACGCCCGGGACTCAGCTCAATGGCTCTGGAGCCGATTTTGGTTTTGCTGATTTGACGGGAGGCGTAAGCTTCGCTGTCAATGGCACGTTTCTGCCAAATGCAAATTATACGTTTGCGATTGATTCCAATACGGCTTGTACTAGCGGTGTGTCGGGGGCAGCTTCTAGCCTAAATACGACGACAGGTAATGTTGTCGTGACTATTAATTCAACAGCTTTAGGTACCGGCCCATACTATATCTGCGGTTCAGTGGTTTCTGGTAATAGCACAGCTATTCCAGCCACTACGCCAAGCATCACGTCCGTCAAACAGCTTATCGGTAGCACGGTTGCAGCAACCGACCCCGGTGGCACGTTATATCCGCTGACGGCTAACGGTAGCAGTGTTACCCTGGCTTATTATGTGCCATCCAATGCGGCCCCGGGTTATGCTACCTATATCCGTATCTGGAACAACTCGGGCTTGCCGGTAGCTGTCAAAGGCACCATGACCAGCCAGGCCGGTGTGCAGCTCGGTACCACCCAGACGGTTGCGATTATTCCTGCTAGGGGAGCCGTTATTCTTAACGGCAAGACGATCGAAACGGCACTAGGTGTCACCCTGGCCGCTTCAGCCCGGCCAACTCTGGGCCTGTCGGGAACCGTTCCCGCCAGTTCCTTGGTAGTACAGGCCTATCAGGGCAACCCGAACGGCACGGTTACCAACTTCACGGCAACCAAGAACTAATAGTTATACCAACTATTAGCTGATTAAAAAGGCGCCTTCGGGCGCCTTTTTTTTATGGGCTTATGGGCTCTTCGGGGGCCACTGCCCCCACGAACGGTCTGCATCCAGGGATACGGCAGCTACAAGTCTCGTCATCCCCGCGTAGGCGGAAATCTAGTGAAGAATGGCCTGACCACGCAGTAGGCAACTTGTTTTTCTTGTAGGTACGACATGGTGGCCAATTTTGCTACCCCGACTGCTCTATCGATCCCGGGTCTGTGCCCGGGATGACGTAGATGGGGCCTGGGATGATGGGACTCTTGTGGTATCCGTACCTCATCCCGTCATTGCCACGCGGGCGGAAACCCAGTGAAGTGAATCTGGGTATTTGCTAATCAGCTGCTACCACCCTGAGCTTGCAGGTTGGGGGGGCTATGGTGTAGGTGGTGGTCTCTCCCAGGGGTGACTGCAGGCTGATTTTTCCTGGTGTGCATTGACCGTTCAATGAGTAGTTGACCGGTTTGCTAACCTGTAGATGCCAACCCTGCGGTAGCTTTGGCGAGTGCTTATTGGTCAACTTGTAGTTGCGTCCGCTGACATAGGCCCGCAGCGGTAACTGGTTGAACTGTTGTTGGATGAGCCCCCGTTGGCCATGGCGGCGATAAGTTCCTATCAGCTTGAATGCCTGTGGAATAACGATGCCGCTTACTAATGCCGCGATCAACAGCACTACCAGTATCTCGATCAGGGTGAAGCCGTTTTCCCGCCTATTGGCCGGGAGGTATGATGCCAATATCTGCATTCAGTCCACTGCCGCCAGGTTTGCCATCGGCACCATCAGACCATAAGGCATAGGGATGGCTATTGGGGCCGGGTGCTACGTAGTGATAGGGGTTGCCCCAGGCATCCATGGGCACCTCAGATGATAAATAAGGGCCGTGCCATTTGGCACTAAGGGCCGGTACCGTGGGCCGTTTGACCAGCAATTGCAGGCCTTCCTGGGTACTTGGGAATCTACCAATATCTAACTCCATGGTCAGCAAGGCATTATCCAGCATCTTGACCTGCACTTTTACGGTTTTAGCCTTGGAGCGATCGGCGATACCAAATAATCGGGGCCCAATCAAACCGACCAGCAGGCCAATAATAACCAAAACGACCAGCATCTCGATCAAGGTAAAGCCGTGCTGCCTAGCCCTACGATTTAAGTTCATGGTATGCCGTCTCGTTAGCTTATTGTAAAACGATGTTGTTGAGGCTGGTGATACCCAACATGATTGCGATCATCAGGGTGCCGATGGCTGAGCCGATAAGAAGAATGGATATCGGCTCCAGCAACAGCAAAAAACGCTTCATGCGTTGCCGCGACGCTTCGTTGTAGAGCTTGGCAAGAGAATCCAGCACCTCACTCAAACGCCCTGATTGTTCACCGACTCGCAGTAAGTTTGCGCCCATGGGATCGATCAATTGTTGGCGTTGCAGTGCATAGGTCAAGCGTTCGCCATTGCGCACATAGGTGCGCACCGAGGCCAGTCGCGATTTCAGGCTTGCCATGCTTACCGCATCGATGCTTAGGGCCAAGGCCTTAGACAGAGGTACGCGACTGGCCAACAAACTGCCTAGCGAATGGGTCCAACGACCCATTTCGGTTTGTAGCATCCAGCTGCCAATTCCAGGAATCCGTAGCAATAACCATTCTGAGAACTCACGAATTCTGGGTTGTTGAAGCAGCGCCCAAAGCAAGCCGGTGATGATCACCAAGCCACTGAAAAGGGGTATCCAGTGTTGATTCAAAAACATCCCGAAACCCAGTACTACACGCGAAATCCAGGGTACCGCGGCCCCGCCGCGCGATAATATACTGTAAAAGCGTGGCACCACGATGGCAAAAATCAGGATAATGGCAGCTAAGCCGGAGACGATCAGAATGATGGGATAGATTAGCGCGGTTTGTAGCTCGCGGCGACTGCTCTCGATATATTCCAAACGCTCCAAGGCCTTCGACATGGCTCGCCCCAGCGCTCCACTGGCCTCTCCGGCGCGGATAATTTGCAACACATCGGGCGGCAATGGCAACTTGGAGTGCAATAAACTGTCAGCAAACGATTCGCCCCCCCGCAAGGCTGCATGCAAGGCATCAAAAATGCGCCCGGGCGGGGTGTTGGTATGGCCCTTACGCAATGAGGGAAGGGCTTCTGATAGGGATACCCCAGCATTCAATAAGGTGGCGATTTCACGTATCGACTGGGTCCGCATGGCGGTGGTGAGCTTTTTGTTGCGCCCTTTGCGCTGGGTGTCACCATCAATGCTGATCTCCACAGGCAGCAGATCTTGTGCCTGCAGGTGCCGATAGACGGCCTGCTCGCTAGAACTTTCCAGGTGTCCCCGAACCATAACCCCTTGGGCATTGGCGGCCTGGTAGTGGTACATGGAGCCGTTCATGACCCGGAATCTACTGTGCCTGGAAGGTTCATATCATTTATCGCTGCATCATCGGCGGTGCGGGTCTGATCAGCCTGAGCCGCCGTATCCTCAGCAACTTCCATTTCACCGGTTACCCGAAATACCTCTTCTACCGAGGTTTCGCCGTTCCAACACTTAATCATACCATCCTCGCGCATGGTCCTGAAATCTGCAGAAACCTGGGTTAACAGGGTGCTTTCAGGGGCTTCTTTGGCGATTTCCTGAGCCATCCCGGCCGTTACTTCAACCCACTCATAGATACCTGAGCGCCCCCTATAACCCGTATGTAGACAGCGATCACAGCCGACGGAGCGATAGAAGTGGGGCTCCGGGTTCAGTAGATCGGGAAAGCGCCGGTGTAGGTCAGCGAACAGCCTTTGCAAACCGTCCAGAGGGGCTACGGAGGCCCGGCAGTGTAGACATAGGCGTCGCACCAGGCGCTGAGCGAGCACACCGCGCACCGCCGAGGCGAGTAGAAATGCCTCAACGCCGATGTCGATCATGCGGCCAAAGGCCGATATGGCATCATTGGTGTGCAGGGTGGATAGAACGGTATGGCCGGTCAGAGAAGATTGCACAGCAATCCGTGCGGTTTCCCGATCGCGGATTTCACCAATCATGATGATGTCTGGATCCTGACGCAGGATAGCGCGTAGGGTACGCGCAAAATCGAGTCCGATATCCGCGTTTGCCTGCACCTGGACAACGCCTTGCATGGTATTTTCGACCGGGTCTTCGACGGTGATAATCTTACGCTGGCCGGTATTTAAGCCACTCAGCAAGGCATACAACGTGGTGCTCTTGCCCGAGCCGGTAGGACCGGTCACCAGGATCAATCCGTGGGGCTGGTGAGTGACCAGACTCATGCGGGCATGCACGTCGGTGGGCAATCCCAACAAATCAAGATTGAGCCGTCGCTGATCCTTGGGCAATAGCCGCAATACGACCGATTCGCCCCCGGTATCGGGCAAAGTCGAGATGCGCACATCCAAGGCAATTCCGGCAGCCTGCAGAGAGATACGTCCATCCTGCGGCAAGCGACGCTCGGCAATGTCCAAATCAGCCATCAGCTTGAGTCGGGAGATAACCGCCTCTACACGGGTACCCGCAGTACGCATCCGATCCACCAGCACACCATCAATACGATAGCGCACCCGTAACACTCCTTCCTCCGGCTCCAGATGGATATCCGAGGCCTCCAGTTCCACGGCTTGAGCCAAGATGTTATTGACCAGTGATACCACCGGGGCTTCCTCGGCCCGCTCGCGCAATCTGGCCGCACCACTCTCAGCTGCGACACTGCGATTTTCGAGTAGATCAAGCCACACATTTTCGGTCAGCTCACTGAGTAAATGCCAGCAGACGCTATACCCACGCGCAGAAAATACCTCACATACCAGCGGAGTACCGGGATGATTGCTGGCCACATGCAGTTTTTCCGCCTCATCCAGCCATGGGATAAGGCGACGGTAAGCAAACCAATCAGCAGAAAAGCGGGTGGCATTCAAGGCCGCAGATACCGCCTCTGGTTCGGGTATTGGTGCGTCCGGAACATATTCGACACTCAGTTGCGCCGCCAGATGAGGCAGCAATACCGCCTCGGAACATAAGCCCAAGCGGGCCAGTATGCCGCCCAGCAGCCCACCAAATTCGGTCTGAAATTGCAGCGCCTTTTCCAGATCAGCCGCTACCAGGCACTTGTTGTCAAGCAATATCTGGCCCAGTAAACAGGTTTCAGGCTTGGACTGAGTCATTCATTTCCTCGCGGATCTGGGCCTGGATAGATATCGTTGGGCATCCAGGACAGCAAATATCCTTGGATTTCGTGGCCAAAGACCCTATTCACAAATGCGCTCATTCAGGGAACGTCCCTTTTAGATATGCATCATAAAACCCATTATACCGCTTTGCTGTAGCAGGTTGAGCCATAGGGAGTCTCGCTAAATTCACTGCGAGGCTGGCTTACTGCCGGGGGTCAGGCGTGTGTGGCTCAAGGTCACTGGCTAACTAGGTGAGCCTTGGAGACACTCAGAATTTGTTATCATATTACGACAATGTATCCGTACTCATTTATCAGAGGATCAAACATGAAGCATGTGCTCATCACCGGGATTACTGGGCAGGATGGCGCGTATTTAGCTCAACTGCTACTGGACAAGGGGTATCAGGTTTTTGGAACCTATCGGCGCACCAGTAGTGTAAACTTTTGGCGTATCGAGACACTGAAAATTGAGAATCACCCCAATCTTTCACTGGTTGAATACGACCTCACGGATCTTGGCTCCAGTCTGCGCCTGATCGAGGCCACCAAGCCCGACGAGGTCTATAACCTGGCGGCCCAGAGTTTTGTCGGCGTATCCTTTGACCAACCCATTACCACCGGGCAGATTACTGGCTTGGGTGCGGTTCACCTGCTTGAGGCCATCCGCACAATCAACCGTAAGATTCGCTATTACCAGGCCTCGACTTCAGAGATGTTCGGTAAGGTGCAAGCGGTACCACAGAATGAAAGTACCCCGTTTTATCCCCGAAGTCCCTATGGTGTAGCAAAACTTTACGCCCATTGGATGACGATTAATTACCGCGAATCTTACGACATCTTTGCCAGCAACGGCATTCTCTTCAACCACGAGTCCCCGTTGCGTGGCCTGGAGTTTGTGACGCGCAAAATTACCGATGCTGTGGCCCGGATCAAGCTAGGCAAGCAAGAGGTGCTGGAGCTTGGAAATCTGGATGCCAAGCGTGATTGGGGTTACGCCAGGGAGTATGTCGAAGGCATGTGGCGCATCTTGCAGGCTGACCAACCAGATACGTTTGTGCTGGCAACTGGGCGGACACAATCGGTACGTGATTTTGTGAACATGGCTTTCAAGGCGGTTGACATCGGTCTCCAGTGGCAGGGTCAAGAAGAATCTGAACGTGGACTGGATGCAGACAGTGGTCGCGAACTCGTCCGGGTCAATCCTAAATTCTATCGACCTGCTGAAATTGAGTTGCTGATTGGCGATGCGGCGAAAGCCCGCGATGTACTGGGTTGGACAGCGCAAACATCGCTGGAACAATTGTGCCAAAAGATGGTCGCGGCCGATCAACGTCGAGTAGAACATGGCAGCCCACTCTGATCTGGAGCAACGCCCGCGTGTGTTGCTGACCGGTGGTAGCGGGTTTACCGGATATTACGTGGCCGAGCACTTGCAGACCATGGGTTACCAGGTGGGGGGCTTGTCCGACAGTACGACTCGAACCGATGTGGACTCAGTGCATGTCAATCTTAACGACAAGCTAGCTGTTCGGGATGCCGTGGCCCGTATACAACCTCGCGCCGTCGTACATCTTGCAGCTATTTCTTTTGTAGCACATGCGGATGTCAACGAGATTTATCAGGTCAATATCGTGGGAACCCGCAACCTACTGGAGGCGCTTGCGGAACTACCCAGACTCCCGCAAGTGGTGGTGCTTGCCAGCAGTGCGAACATTTATGGCAATGCCACAGTCGAACCGATAACCGAGGATGTGCCACCGGCGCCGGCTAATGATTACGCGGTAAGCAAACTGGCGATGGAATACATGGCCCGCTTGTGGGCGGACAAATTGCCCATCGTAGTTGCACGACCGTTCAATTACACCGGCGTAGGGCAGACCGAGCGTTTTCTGATACCTAAAATCGTAGCCCATTTTCGCCGCCAGGCTGCGGTGATCAAACTCGGAAACACCGAGGTATGGCGTGATTTCAGTGATGTTCGCGATGTAGCGTGTAGCTATGGACACTTGGTCGAATTGCGGCCTGCGGGCCGCGTCTTCAATATTTGTTCAGGTGTTGGCCACTCACTGGATGAAGTGTTGGACATCATGGCAGAGTTGGCCGGATACCGGATCAAGGTTGAGGTGAATCCAGCCTTTGTACGCGAGCATGAAGTACGGCGACTGGTGGGGTCGAATACCCGTTTGCAAGCTCTTAGCGGTGTCAGACCACGGATCTCATTCAAGGACACTTTGCAGTGGATGTATCACTCTACGGCAGAGCATGAAACGCGCTCTCCCACAGAATTCTTAGGGAGGGTTTGATGATGCTCAAGTGTTTCAAAGCCTATGATATTCGCGGCCATGTTCCTGATGAACTGAACGAAGATATCGCTTATCGTATTGGTCGAGCGTTTGCCCAAATCTTACATCCGGGTGAAGTGGTGGTCGGTCGTGATGTGCGTCGTGATAGCCCTGATTTTGCGCGCGCCCTGACGCGTGGACTTAGGGACGCCGGGGCCGACGTAATCGATATCGGACTATGCGGTACCGAAGAAGTCTATTTCCAGACCGCTCATCGGGCTTGCGGTGGCGGCATCATGGTTACGGCGAGCCACAACCCATTAGATTTTAACGGCATGAAGCTGGTGCGTGAAGGCTCACGACCTGTTAGTGGCGACAGTGGCCTGGGTGACATTGAGGCATTGGCTGACGCCGCCGTGTTTGCTCCATTAGAAGTCGGCAATGAACCCCGTGTTGAGGCGGACAGGTCGGCCTATATCGAGCATCTTCTGCACTACGTAGACCGTGAGACATTGCGCCCACTCAAACTTGTGGTGAATGCCGGCAATGGTGGTGCCGGGCTGATTATCGACGAATTGGCTGACCACCTACCCTTCGAGTTTGTACGCATAAACCACGAGCCGGATCCGAGTTTTCCGCATGGTATCCCCAACCCGCTGTTGCCGGAGAACCGATCACAAACCGCCGCGGCTGTGCGCGCGCATGGGGCCGACTTAGGTATCGCTTGGGATGGCGATTTTGACCGTTGTTTCTTCTTCGATGCGGATGGCCGGTTTATTGAGGGCTATTATCTGGTAGGTCTATTGGCAACCCAGTTGTTAGAAAAATATCCAGGTGGCCGGGTGATTCATGACCCACGGCTGATCTGGAATACCATTGACATGGTGCATGCAGCCGGTGGGGTGCCAGTGATGTGCAAAACCGGGCATGCCTTCATTAAGGAGCGGATGCGGGCTGAGGATGCTATTTATGGCGGCGAGATGAGTGCCCATCATTATTTCCGTGAGTTTGCCTATTGCGATTCGGGGATGATTCCCTGGCTGTTGATCGCCGAACGCCTCAGTCGGACAGGGCAGACACTAGCCGAGATGGTGGAAGCCAGAATGAGGGCTTACCCATGCAGCGGAGAAATCAATTTTTGTGTTGCTGATGCCACTGCAACTATCGCGCGCATTGTTGCGCATTTCTCAAAGGGGCAACCCGCGCTGGATCATACTGATGGCGTGAGCCTGGAGTTTGCGGATTGGCGATTTAACCTGCGGGCCTCAAATACCGAGCCTTTGTTGCGGTTGAATGTGGAGTCGCGAGGTGCGGTCGCATTGCTGGAGGATCGAACGGCTGAACTTCGTGAGCTGATTGATGCGTAAGTAAAGATACCCGTCAAGAAGGAACCTTGTGAACATCAGGCAGGAGAGACCATCTTGAACCCCTCATTGCAAATTGTGGCAAGGTACGCAGCACTTATTTACTGTGCTTGATATTGAACCAAACCAAACCCAGGCCAAGTGGGCGGGTATCAGAGCTCATACCCAATGATTGTGGCGAGGCTGGAGTTTTCATTAAGAATTCGAACCTTAATACACCATTATTCTTGAGTATTAGTTTTGCTGGGATACTTACCTGGCGTAGCAGATCATATTGATCCCGTGGATATCTATATATGAAGTGAGTGAGTGTTGTGCCATTCAACTTAATAGTAATTGTAAGCTGTGGATGTTTAGAGGTCAAAAATGCATGAGAAAGGAATATAAATTTTAGTGATGCGGTGCTAACTCTGTGTAGCTGCACCAACAAACCAGCCTGGTTACCATCCGTCCATGTTCCCCAATGCTCCGGGTTAGACCAGCCTGCCCCGGTGAATAGCGAACCACGACCACTTCGTGTTAAGGAAATAGCCTTATTCAGTACATAAGAATGATTATCTCGACTACGTGGCCAAGCCAGGGCATTAGGAACGTGGGTAACGGGACAGAGGATCGAAGGTATGTCAATATTAGAAGTTATCTTCGCACATGAATCGAGGGGATATAGGCCAAACGATGAAAGCTTCGGTACTGAAGCAAGGGTATCCTTATTTGCTATATAGTAAACAGGTCCCTGCCAGTTTTCTATATCACTTTCTAACATTGAGTAGAGTTCATAACCCTTGCTGGCCATTGGTGTGTCAGTAATACCGATGAACATAAACCGGCCATGCAATGGCGCGACAAAAGGAGCAAGATAAGCAAGTGGCTTGCCTACAAACAGAACTAGCGAGTTCACAGGAACCCGCTTCGTATGAATCTCGAAGACCTTATTGGCATAGCCGACTCGGCCCCAGACTGGATACTGAGTAAAAATAAGCACGCCGGCAACGGCTATTGTTAGAAGGGATAGTAGACTTAAAATCCGCTTGCGTACTGAGTAGTTGAGTAAGTAAGAAAAAAATATTAGTAAGATAACACCCAGTAAGACCTCAAGCGTAACCGCATAGCGAAGTGCTGAAAATAAACTCTCCCATATTATGTACGAGATCAAAAAGAATATTAATAATGATTTGGCCACTGGCATATTGTTTAGACGATGGGACTTTAAATATTTTCGTATAATCCAAATGCTCAAGGTAACCAGGGCCAATGTATAGACCACCGCAAACCGTGGGTCCAGAAAGTGAGGATCCATTACATTGTTATGATTATTAGTCCAGTAGAAAGGAAAAAAAATGGCCTGCATCAATGACTTAGGAAAATGACGGGCATCCATGCCGATATCGGGAGCGATCCAAGATGATCGGAATACTGAGTTAAAAAGTGGGAAGAACGGATTGCCTGTGTATTTGAACAAGGCTAGACCCCACGGGCCCCATATTGCTAAAAATGAAGCCAGCCAACTTATACAAAATAGTATCGCGTGGGTGAGTCTGGTACGCCCCGACCCCGTCCCCAATATAATTATTAGAGCAGCACCCGGAACATAAATACAAGCTGTAAGTTTGAGTCCAGCAGCAATTCCAAATACCAAGCCCGCACAAATTATAAGAAAACTTTTTCGTACTTTGCTCCATTGCTGTGACGCCAAGCTCTGTTGATATAAAATAAGTGCCAGACCCAGCAGAGTAATTGCAGCGATGGGTATATCGCCAAATGTTGTGCCTATTTGCGGGAAAGTAGCCACTCCGGTAACACCAAACAGCACTGTCAAAATAGCAAGTGCAGTTTTACGTAGATGGACCTTATCGATCTCTTCTATTACTAGCCAGGAAATCAAAAAGACTATGAATATCAGTATCCCATAGGGAAGACCCATGATAAACGCTACTAGCCGTGGCGAATTAGGCAACCACTGTGTGGATATTAGGAAATAGGGAATATCAATAAATGGGGCGAAATAACTCTGAATGCCGGCAGCGAATAAATCTAAGCCGAAGCGCCCATGTAAATAGGCCCATGCCACATAAAGGTGATAATTCAATAAGTCCCAATTGGCATCCTGCCCAAGATGCACGGAAGTAAAGCCGCCTATTAGTAATGCAAGGATCAGTAAAAGTAACCATGATGGTTTATTTATACGTAATATTTTAGATGATGCATAAATGAATATTTTGAATTTAGTATATTGCTTAGATATAATGGTTACAATGTTCATTTCTATATTTCCAAAGCAAAGAGAACCGTGATCAACTGAGTAAATGGTAGCGGTTGAGACTCAGCGCTCGTCCATTTTTATTCGTACCCTCATAGGTAACTATTTTCCCTGCAGAAAAAATATAAATAGGATAGAGTAAATATTTAGACTCGCAAGTACTCATATTCTTTATAATGCTATATATCCGTTAAATAAGTAATTTTATTGCTACTTACTTAGATAAGATTTTTTCACAAGTTCGAGTACATCTTCGATCAGTAAACGGTTTATACGCACTAAATCAGCAATGACCCCTAGTGTAAATGATATAAATGAGGCTACGAGTAACACAGAGCCAATAACTAGAGAGCGAATGTGATGGGGGCCAAATACCAACCACTGGTGGTTGGTAATAGCAATCCAGAAAAAATAAATAAAAGGGATTATTCCAAGTATTAGGAAAAATAGTCCAAGAGTAATAAATAATGCATAGGGCTTATACATAATGAAAGCCCGAATTATTGTTACACCCGATTTCCTAACGTGTTCCCAAGAAGATTTAAACTGTCTCGACTCTCTGAGTTTCTCATTGGTCTTAATGGGTACAATAGCTATAGCATGGTGCTTGTGTGAAGCCTGAATGGTTGTTTCTGTAGCAAAGCTGTATTCGGTAATTACGTTTAATTGCAGGGCGGCCTGTCGGCTGTAGGCACGAAAACCGCTGGTAGCGTCGGGAATGGATGTGCCCGCCGCTTTGTTGAGTACCCAGGTTCCAAATTTCTGTAAGAGTTTTTTCATTGTTGAGAAGTGTTCTATAGTCTGCGTTTCGCGGTCAGCGATTACAGTATCAGCCTTCCCATCAATAATGGGTTGTATTAGCTCAGGTATACATTCTTGTTTGTACTGGTTATCGCCGTCAGTCAGCACTATGATGTCGGCACCGAGCTCTAGAGAATGGGTTAGACCATCACGAAATGACCGACTTAAACCCTGATTTCGTAGATGGTGCACAAAATGTGTAACACCATACTGCCTGGCAATGTCGACGGTCGCATCGATACAACCATCATCAATAATCAGTACCTCAATGCTGGCTATACCCTGAATCTGCCTGGGGATTCCCTTGAGCACCAGGGGGAGTGTTGCTTCCTCGTTCAGACAAGGAATCATAACAATCAGTTTCACAGTAGCCTCCAAGAACTCGTGTAGTAGTCTGGGTACCGATCAGTATCGTTAATCCCAGGATATTTTTCCATATGGGTTGACGAAAGATGGTGGTCCCGTGTATCTGCCGTAGATTCCATGCTGATCATACGAATGTTGGAATGTTTGATGTATTGTAGTATATCTTTGCTATCTAAGAGTGATGTGGACCACCATACGCCAGGCTATACCTGTGGCAGCAAACCGCTTTCCTTCTGAATCTTGGTAGACAATCTCAATCCTGCTTTTTATGAGAAATATTTATTCCACAGCCCTACGTGTCATTTTCATCATTGTAACGGTTGCAGTGTTTGCCTACTATTTGAGTCATCATCAAGAATTATTGCAGCAACTGCTACGTATACCGATGAATGAGGTTGCCTGGCTTGTCTTACTCTATATAGGCTGGTTTGCAGCGCTTGTTTTGACGGTGCATGCAACCTTACGTATATGTCAAACTTCATTGCCGCCTGGAGAAAACATACTACTTAATGCCTATTCCACCCTGGTTAATTTCTTTGTACCAGGTCAGGGTGGACTTGCAGTACGTGGGCTTTATCTCAGGAAACAACATGCGCTAGGTATCCGCAATTACATTCTGGCATCTCTTGTGTATTATATGTGCTACGCCATCATCAGCACCCTGATGCTGCTTGTTGCCAGCCGTCCATGGTGGCAAACCTTGACAGGCCTCGCTCTTGTATTTGTTACAAGTTTCTTGGTCGTCCGGTGGTATAAACAACGCTCCAGGAGTAAGGCTGATATACTTGATATTAGCATGCTAAACGTACTATTTCTTTTTACCGCTACGCTGGTTCAGGCTGCTGCACAGGTTGCCGTATATGCCTTCGAGTTGCGCGTCGTAAATCCGCATATCACTTTACCCCAGGCCATTACCTACACTGGGGCGGCGAACTTTTCGTTGTTTGTCGCCTTGACGCCTGGGGCTATCGGTATCCGTGAGTCATTCCTGGTATTCAGTGAGAGGCTGCACCATGTAAGCACAGCCACTATTGTTGCCGCGAGTGTTATGGATCGTGCGGTATTCCTGATACTTTTGGCACTCTTGTTTATCTTGACTATTATCTTTCATGCAAAGAAATCACTGAAGATAAGCTGAGCTATGGGATGAGCACCTCAGAGCAGGGCATCATGAGCTGGGCTTGACGCTTGATTTCCATAACGATACACATGGAATCTTGCTCTTGTCACAGCGGTGTGCGTACTTGTGGGCAATTTCACCTACCTCCTCAAGCAGGCCATCGCTCAGGGTTATCGGCTTCAGGCCGAGATGTAAGAACCTATCATTGGCTACGTGCAGCTCGTTCTCGTCGGCCTCTACCCGTGGGTTGGGAATGTTTTCGACCGTAGCACCGGTTCGTTCGGCGACCATCTTGGCCAGATCACGTACCCGATGGGTCTCGGTCATCTGGTTAAAGATTTGTACCCTTTCGCCCGGACTAGGAGAGTTCTCCAGTGCTAACTGGATGCATTTTACGGTGTCCTGAATATGAATGAAGGCACGGGTCTGACCACCGGTACCGTGCACGCTAAGAGGATAGTTCACTGCAGCTTGCATGAGAAATCGGTTGAGTACGGTACCGTAGTCACCATCGTAGTCAAACCGGTTGATCAGGCGTTCGTCGAGTTTGGTTTGTTTAGTTTGTGTGCCCCAGACAATACCTTGGTGCAGGTCGGTCACCCGCACTTGGTCATTCTTGTTGTAGTAAGCAAAAATCAGCTGATCCTGAGTCTTGGTCATATGGTAGATGCTGCCGGGATTGGCCGGATACAAAATTTCGTTGTCAACCAGTTTGCCATTATCTACTTCCACTTTGATTTTTAGGTAACCTTCGGGGATCTTCATACCGGCGGTGCCATAGCCATACACCCCCATGGTGCCAAGGTGCAC
Source organism: uncultured Mizugakiibacter sp. (assembly GCA_964404785.1). Taxonomy (GTDB): domain Bacteria; phylum Pseudomonadota; class Gammaproteobacteria; order Xanthomonadales; family Rhodanobacteraceae; genus Metallibacterium. Next base: position 7,032 of record CAYOLM010000001.1, on the reverse strand, counting down.
AATGTGGATGTCCAGCCCACTATCAACCACAGCAGCTAACAGGTTGTTAGTGGCATTGAGATTGTTGTTGACGGTATAGCGTTTGTGATAGCTCGATTTCATCGAGTACGGTGCGGAGCGTTGTTCGGCGAAATGCACGATGGCGTGAGGCTGCCATTCATACAGGAGGTTGAGCAGTCGTTGGTAATTGTCAGCGACATCGAAACGGTAAAAGGCGATGTCTCGACCAGATGTTTCTTTCCATGCCCGCAGACGCTCACCCATAGGGCGGATGGGAGTGAGGGAATCGCATTCCAGTTCGATATCAATGCGCCGCCGTGAGAGATTGTCGACGATGGCAATCTCGTGACCTTCTGCTGACAAGTGCAAGGCTGTGGGCCAGCCACAGAAGCCATCGCCGCCTAGAATCAGTACTTTCATTGTATTCTCCGCTGTTTAGAAATTCGTTCTCGCCGTCCGCGATGACTTACTGGAATCATTAAGGGTCTTTTAGCGAGACATGATCGAATCTGGTTGTTGAGTGAAAGATTCAGTACCCATAAAGCCTGACACGCACCCCTGCATGTCTTCGCTGGTAAAATAAAGGGGATCCTTAAAAGGCTATTGCACGAGCGCGTTTGCGGTGTCATGTGCTCATTCGGGTCTAGCCTATCCACTTGATACATCTCTTTGCTCACTACGCGACTATTAGTGCTAAGTTCACTCGCGATGGTTTTATAGGGTCTCTAATTTCTCAGCCTACTTTACCATGGATAATGCAATCTATAAAAAGGCCTGCCCAGTCAACCTCTGCAACCGTTTTGCCCGTGGATTCCGGTAAGGTTCTCGTTGATGCTAAGGTTTCTACCAGGGGTCACGTCTTGGTCTTGGCTCCAGGTTGAAGAAAGGAGTGATATCAATGTTTGTGAAAAGTCTTCAAGCGGAATTTCAGGCGCACCAGGCGATGTTTCAGGCCATGAGTACCGATACGCTGCTGCGGGCTGATATTGAGCAGGTCGTTACCGATTCGGTACAAGTCTTGCGGGCGGGTGGCAAGATCCTTATCGCCGGTAATGGGGGCAGTGCGGCTGATGCGCAGCACTGGGCGGGGGAACTGGTAGCGCGATTCAACTTCGACCGTCCTGGTCTGGCCTCAATCGCCTTGACGACGGATTCCAGTATTCTCACCGCGGTGGGCAACGATTACGGCTATGACTATGTCTTCGCCCGGCAGATCGAGGCCTTGGCGCGCCAGGGGGACCGCTTCTGGGCGTTGTCGACATCGGGTCATTCAGCGAATATTTTGCGGGCCATCCAGGCGGCCCAGGAGCGGGGTGTCGGGGTAGTCGGTTTTACCGGTGGTGATGGCGGCAAGATGGCATCGATGTGCGAGGTGTGTTTTCGCATGCCATCTGCGCATACCCCACGCATTCAGGAAGGCCACGAATTTCTCGGTCACCTGATCTGTGGAATGATCGAGCAAAGCATGTTTGGTACGGATGAGTCGCAGCGATGAATTCGGGAGCCTGTAGCATGCTGTGGCCTTTGTCCCTAGCGCTCCGAGAGCCCTGATGCACCAAGCTAGCCCCGCTTTGTTTCTCGATCGCGACGGCATTATTAATGTCGATTTCGGTTATGGGGTTCAGCCCGAGCAGACGGTATTCGTGAAGGGCATCTTCAAATTGTGCGAGCAGGCGCTAGCGGCGGGCTATCGGCTGGTGGTCGTTACCAACCAGGCAGGGATTGCCCGGGGTTATTATTCTGAGGACGACTTCCACACTTACATGGATTGGATGCAGCAGGAATTCGCAGAACGTGGGGTGCCCTTGGCGGGAGTGTACTTTTGTCCGCATCATCCCGAAGGCAAGGTGGCACGATACCGGAAAGTGTGTGAGTGCCGTAAGCCGGCGCCGGGTATGATTCTATGCGCGGCGGTGGAGCTCAATCTGGATCTGGCGGCCAGTGTGCTGGTTGGCGATAAGCCCAGCGATGTTGCTGCCGGTAAGGCGGCCGGCGTGGGCCGCTGCTTTCAGGTGGAACCGGTACAGTCGATGCGCGACCCGCAGCGTGTTGCCTTCAAACCTGATGCATTTGCACTCGTACGGGAGGCTGTGCTTGCCGGTTCGATACAGGCTGGGCCGGCTGGATTTCCGCCTGTGCGGGAATGACGAATGGGGGTGTGGGCGCCACAAAAACACCGTCATCCCGGGCGAAGACCCGGGATCCACATCCTGGCGGTAGCGTCCGAGCGAGCCTCAAACACGCTTCGAGCGATGAACCTGAAACGTGATTCGGGCCAGGTAGATTTCCGCCTGTGCAGAAATGGCTGGAAAGGCGGTACGTGTCTAATGCAGGACGAATTCAGCTGTGTAGGTCAGCCGGTTGGTTCAGGATCACCCGGGCCGTCTCCAGCTGTTCGGCGTAGCGACGCCAACCACCCAGACCGCGCTGGTGGATGCCTTCCCTGATCTGGGGGCTACTTAGGGTAGCTACCGGACGCACGGCGTGAATGGTATCCAGACAAGCGGGTTCCAGCTCCAGGCCGCAGTATTCGAAGACCTGCCGCAGGGTGGCCTCCGGCTTGGATACCAGGTTTGCATAATGGACGTCATGGATGATCCCGGGCATGGCTTGATGCCAATGCTGCATCAGTGCTCGGTAGCGCGAAGTGTGCCGGGCTAGTACTTCGAGGTCATAGCTGTAGATGTAACTATCGCCAAAAAAGGCTCGCAGGTTGGAATAGACCAGGTCCATCGGCTCACGCACCATGTGCAGAATGGGCGCTTGGGGCAGAGCCAGATGAATCAGCCCGGCAAGCATGAAATTGGCCGGTAGTTTATCGATGTAAAACGGTTGGTCAGCGGCGCGCCATTGTGATTGCTGCAGATAGCGTTGCCCGAGCTTGGCAAAATCGATATCTACCAGGCCTTCGAGTACCCCTGGATCCAACAGCCCGGCACCGTGACGATTGGTTGCCCAGCGTAGTTGTTTCGGGAAGTCGGACAGCTCACCGGGTGTGGCGATTTGCGAATGGTTGCCCAGCAGTTGTTCCAGCAAGGTGGTGCCGGAGCGAGGCATGCCCAGGATGAATATGGGCATGGGCCCGTCTATAGTTGTTGGGGTGCTGACCGCTGGCAGGTGAGCAGCAATCTTGAATTGCAGTAGGTTATGGAATAATAAACGCTCTTGCTCGATATCCTGCGGTAGGCGCTGGTGCATGATGGCGTTGCCTCGGCTCAGTGCCAGCCAGGCTTCCTCACGACGATCAAGATCATCGAGCTCCTTGTAGTGGGCGAATTCCAACGAAGCATGATCTTCGCTACCTTGTGCAACTTTACCGAGACGGGCGGCAATCATTTCGAGGTGATTATTATCGTCGCTTTGCCGGTGCATGCGCGCCAGGGCAAGGCTCGCCCGACCGATGGTGGTGCCGTTGCCAAGCGCCTTGTTCATTTCCTCTTCCGCTTCCGGAAGATGGCCGTTAAATTGCAATTGCAGGGCCCGAAAATAACGAAACTCGGCGTTATCAAAACCCTGTGCCAGGGCTTTATTCATGTAATTAAGTGCTTGGCGATGGTCACCCAAGAGTTGATGGATATGGGCGAGCTGATTAAGAACCAATCCAGACTGACAAGCATGGACCGCAGCATGCGCCATGCATTCGTGGGCGGCCCGGGCTTCGCCGATACGAAATAGGCAATGGGCGATCACTGCAATCTGTTCGGGATCATCGGGCAGGTGTTGTGCTGCGCCTAGGGCATAGGCACAGCCTTCGCGCAACTGGCCGCGACCAAGGGCGACGCTGGATAGCAATATGTACGCCTGGGCATTGCCTGGGTCGCGTTGCAGCAGCGATTGCAGGCTTACCTGGGCAGCATCGAGTTGTTCATCGACGATGTATTGTTGGGCACGTTGCCAGAGGCGTTCAGATCGCATGAAGCAGGCTTCTTGATAGGATCGGGAGCGTTCCGCAATGGGAACAAGAACAGGTAGAATCGACTAAACCAGCCTATTTGTACAATATGAAACCCCTACTGATTATCGCTACGGGCGAGGCCCCGTCCAAAATTCGTGCCCGTCTACATGATTTTCCCCAACATTTTCGGTTGGGTGCCGGTGTGCCGGTAAATCGTGTGCGTACGGTGCGCGTTTTTGCCGGAGAGACTTTACCTGCTCCCCGGGAGGTAGCGGGGGCGTTCATTACCGGCTCGGCAGCGATGCTGACCGACCATGCTCGCTGGAGTGAGAATACCGCGGCTTGGATTCGTACCGCTATGGATGCGCAATTGCCGTTGTTTGGGGTGTGTTACGGGCATCAGTTGATGGCGTATGCACTGGGAGGTCGGGTGGACGCGCTGCCGGGAGGGCGGGAAATCGGCACTCAAAATATCACCCGGCAAGAGGGCGTTAACTTACCCGTTCTGGATGGCTTGCCAGGGTCGTTCCGGGCGCATCTCACTCACCAGCAGAGTGTTTTGGAAGTGCCCTCCACAGCAAGGGTGTACGCACATTCGCAGCGGGATCCACATCAGCTTCTGCTCTATGCCGACCACGCTCTCTCCACCCAGTTCCATCCCGAGTTCAGCGTAGGCTTGATGAAGGCTTATATCAAACTGAAGCATGTGGCGATGCTGGTTGAGGGTCAGGATCCACAAGCGGCCCTGGCTATGGCCCGTTCGGCCCCTTGGGCACGGCGCCTGTTGCGTCGGTTTGCCCGGCATTGTTTGGCTTGAGCGAGGCGGCCACTATCGCTAGGCGGTATGCCCTAAGTGGGTGCCTGCAGTTTTTCCAGAGGCCCTGAATATTGGTAGGATGCACGGGCAATCCCGCCGGGACTAGAAAGATTTCTGGCACGATAAGTTCTCAATTATTACGGAGGTGGCATGCAAAAAGTACCAGCCAAGCGGGCTGTTTTTTGGCTGAGATCAGCCTTGCAGATGGTCAGGCGTTATCCGGGTACCTTTCTTGGCATGGGCTTTATATACGCACTGATCGGCCTGGTTCCCATGCTGGGCCTACTCACAGTGGTGCTACTTGGACCGGCATTGCTAGGTGGCATGATTTACGCCGGGCAGTTTGCCGATAACCACGAACAGACCCGTAGTCGGCCCCAGTTTGTAGCCATGTTCCGGGCGTTTCAGGGTGATCGCCGGCTGGGTTCTCTGATTGCCTTGTCATTGCCAGCGATTGGGGTCTTCTTGGTGGGCTTGATCATCCTGGGTTTTGTAATGGTGCAGATGAAAGCAAGCGGGACTTTACCCACCGATATTGCGACCATCCAGCCTATTGTTCTGATGAAGGCTTTGATCCCCAGGTTGCTACATTGGATTCCGCTGCTTTTGGGGCTGTCGCTGCTGGCCTATGCCCTGACATTTTTTGGAATTGCCCGGGCCATGTTGGAAGATTGCAGTGCCTGGACGGCGATGGGCTCCAGTGTCAAGGCCGTACTGAAGAACTCTGGGGCATTTCTGCTGACACTACTGCTGATTCTGGCGGCAAGTATGCTGGTAATGATCCCATTGATGATGGTTCTCATGCCCATACGGGCCCTGTGGATCGTCTCATTGCTCTACAACACCGCCTTGTATGCCCTACTCGGCCCCATCTTGTACTTTGCCTGGAAGGATGTGTTTGGTCTGGATCATGGTGATGCAAAGACCGATTCAGATCGTCATGAAGCGGAGACAGTAATCGAGGTTTAGCCGTTGTCCAGCCCTGCATAGGCAGTTTTACAATTTCAAATTTTACATGGTGGCAGTGGGAAGGGCATGATCTTTTCCCCACTGGCTGCATCGCGAATGGCTACTCCACCACGCCGCTTGACCTCTTCGATGCGTAAAATGGTCTGCATCGGCAGGTGGATACTTTGAGTGTCGCAAAATTCTTCTCGTAGGCGCTCCTCCGCCGGGTCGATCACCATGCCCTCACCCGATTCGAACACCAGATCACGAATTAGCGTAAACCCCCACAGTGGGCTGCTACTGACATCCCGTGCATACAGCTCATAGGTTTTGCCCTGGCTGAGGAACTGGATTTTGTAAAGTTTCTGCTTAGTCATGTGGAAAGGATCGCATGATTGCAGTGGGTATGCATCAGTGGGAGTGGCCTTGCATCCCAGCTAGTCGCACGAGTAGCGCATACAGCACGCCAAAGGCGAACCCACCCAGATGGGTCCACCATACAATGGCACCGAAATCCGCTCCGTGCAGGCTGAACAGCCATTGCAACATGGCCCACAGCAAGATTAGCAGTGCCGCAGGAAGGCGTACGAATTCAAAGTACAAGCCTAACGGCAGGATCAGGCCGAGCGAGTCGCGAGGTAACAGGATCAGGTAGGCCCCCATTACCGCGGAGACGGCCCCGCTGCAGCCAATTACCGGGGCTAGGGCTTGGGGCAAACTGATGGCTCCGGCCAGATTGCCCAGCGCACCACCGAGGAGAAATAGCAACAAGAAACTTGCGCTACCCAGCCGGCGTTCACAGGGTAAGCCAAAAATAAGTAGAAAAAGTAAATTACCCAAAAGATGGAGGACATCGGCATGCAAGAACAAAGCAGTGACGAGTCTCGACAAGACTAGCAACCATGTGCTCCAACTGGCAGTACCGAGAGCCTGGAACAAGGTGTGGGGAACGCTTCCCCAGTTCACCAATATTTCCCGGTGTAACGGGGGAGGAAGCAGGCTGAGGAGCAGGTACAAGCCGGCACAGATCAGAATCAGCGCAGGGGTAACCCAGGGTGGGTGGCTGCGTTGCGGATGCTGAAGGCGAATAAGCATGATGATTGGGTGGGCTCGACAGTTGGCCGGGAAGTAGCGAACCGGAATCCACCATCATGCCATGGGTAGCTTGAAAAACCGAAGTGATGGTTCGGGTGCTAGGTGCTTCGAAGCAAACTACCGAAACCTATCCGCCAGATAGGCGAAAAGTGAGTGAGGACGCAACCCAGCAATCGGGTCGTGCGGTCGGTTTATAGAAGTACTCCGTTTAGTGACAGGTCCTGTCGGTGTTTGTCAACAAAGATGTCCGGTCACACATTCAAGCTGCCTCAGCTTC